>DASTFG010000501.1:0-3034 GCA_035708785.1 Anaerolineales bacterium | reverse complement strand
GCAATCGTCCAAAAAGCAGGTAAAAATTTGAAAGGCCATCTCCTGGGCTGAGGCTCGTGCACATACACCGGCACAGGAGGCCCGGAAACAGGGACCACCCTTTCTACGGGTGCCGGCCCGTTCGCGCGCGGCAGGCGCGATTTAATGCTTTCATCTATATTGCCGCCCAGCAGTTTCTTCATTTTGCTGGATTCATTTTGATCGGCTGCAGGCTGTGACATGCGACCTCCTCTTGTAGTACTCTTTTACCCAAAGTTCTTACAGAGCTTCCACTTCTCAAAAAAAGGTTTCTGGAGACACAAAGTATCCATCAATCTTAACATAGATATAGCATTTCGAGCGGTGCACTCAGAAGTGCGGCGAAGTCAAAGTGCAGCTAGGCAAAATTGGGGGATTCGACGCTTCGGGCGATATTTTTGGCCTGATAATACCCGAAACCGAATGTTAACTAAAGACTAATGAACTCGTCTTGTCCCTGAATTTCTTTTTGACTATAATCATGTTGTTCTCAAATTCACAAAGACTTTCGGAGGCATTGTGACCAGTCAATATTTCGTTGCCGTGATCGGCGCGGGACCGGCGGGGTTATTCGGAGCCCGTGAGCTTGCCAAACAGGGAGCACGGGTGGTTTTATTCAATCGAGATATCAAGCCGGGCGGCCTTGCGGAATATGGAATTTATCCTAACAAACATACGATGAAGAGCGGTTTGCGGAAGCAATTCCGCCAGATCATGGATTTACCCAACCTCGATTACTATGGGAATGTGGCCATTGGAGCGCAGGGTGACTTGACGCTTGACGATCTACGGGCGCTTGGCTTTCAGGCAATCCTGGTTACCGTCGGCGCGCAGGGCACGAAGTGGCTTGGCCTGCCAGGCGAGGATCTGATTGGGGTCTATCACGCTAAGGATGTCGTTTACTATTACAATCATCTGCCTCCTTTCAGCCAGAAGTCATTCAGGTTCGGGAGGCGCTGTGCGGTGATCGGCGCGGGGAACGTCATGCTCGATATCACCCATTATCTCTCCCGTGAGCTAAAGGTGGACGAGGTCATCGCGGTCGTGCGGCGTGGGCCCATGGAAGTCAAGTTCGACAAGAAGGAGATGGAATACGTGATCGACAACCTTGATCGGGCCGCGCTGGATGAGGAGATCAAACGCGTCACACCTGTCCTGCAGTCGGTCGGCCAGGACCCGGAAACCGCCCGCGCCGCGCTCCTGGAGGCTCTCCCGAAGGCGCTGCCCAAAGTCTCCGCCACGCGTTTCCGCTTCCAATTTCTGGCTTCACCCGTTCGCATGATCGGGGATGCAGAAGGCCGGCTCACACAGGTCGAACTCGAGGACAACATCCTGGTCAAAACCAACGGCGACACGAAAGCTAAGGGGACCGGAAACAGACGGTGCCTCGACGTCGAAACGGTCATCTTCGCCATCGGCGATAAGGTGGACGATACGTTCGGTCTGCCGGTCGAGTGGAATGAGTTCGTGAAGAATCCAAATCCGCGCTTTCCGATCGACGGGATTTCTTACGAAGCGAACGCCGAGGACATTTTTGTGGGAGGCTGGTCGCGACAGGCCAGTACGGGTCTCGTCGGCTATGCCCGCAAGGATGGCACGAACGCCTCGAAGGCGGTCTGGCAGTATCTGCAGACCAAGCAGCCGATCGAGCCGGACCTCAAAGCCGTTTCCGAGAAGATCAAGGGCCTGAACAAGCCTGTGGTTCTAAAGGAAGATATCAAAAAGCTCGAGGCTGTGGAGATTGCCGAAGCGCAGAAGCTTGGCGTTGAAGAATTCAAGTACAGCAACAACGATGATATGTTACAGGCAATGGGATTGAAGGTAACGGTGTAGCCTACCGCTATGGCCGCCCATTTTATCGCCATCTGGCGATTCGATTTAAAGAGACCATATTCACTTCGTGTGGCCGGATGACATCCCGCTCTACAAATAATTCATGAAACGCGACTTGTATTTCAGCAGACCGCTCATGAACGCGGCGGGATCGTTAGGATTCGCACCTGATTCACGCGCCGGGATTCCGCTCGATTCATTCGGCGCGTTCGTGACCAACCCTCTCTCGCTTCGCCCGCGCCTGCCGGCCGCCAAACCGGAATTGCTCGAATATCCGGGCGGATTTCTGCTACATACAGGCTTGCCGAATCCGGGCCTGACCGCCGGTATCAACAAGTATGCGGCGCGCTGGGATAAATCTAGTCTGCCCATCATCGTTCACCTGATGGCCGACCGGCCCGAGGAGACCCAACGCATGGTGCGCATGCTGGAGACGCAGGAGAATGTCATGGCCGCCGAACTTGGCTTTGCCCCCCTGCTTGCCGATGATATTCTCTTACTTACACTTGAAATGTGTGTAGGAGAATTGCCACTGATCTTTTCCCTGCCCGTTGAGCAGGTGTTAAGTCTGGGGCCGCGCCTGGTACAGGGCGGCGCGCAGGCGATCAGTATTTCCGCGCCGCGCGGGGCACTGCCAGCGAATGACTTGTCGCTCATTACAGGTCGCCTGTACGGCCCCTCCTTATTTCCAAGATCACTGGAAATCGCCTACTCCGCTGCCAAAGTGGGGCTACCGGTCATCGGCGCAGGAGTCTGGAATCAAGAAAACGCCGATGCGATGCTGGCGGCTGGCGCGCTCGCGGTACAGGTCGATGCAGCGTTATGGGGATTTACGTGGCAGGCTCAATCTTCGATTGAGTAATCTATCGCTTCCAAGAAGCGCTCTTTTTCTTCGGGGGACATGCGCTCATAGGCAAGCCGGATGGTATATCCGCCAATCAGTTTCCCATCTTCGACAATCATCCAGTCCACAATATCTTCCGTGGGAATCACAATCTCCTCGCCAAAGCTCAATCGCAGCGTTGGAATATCATCGCCCATGTTTCCACAGAAGGTGCCATTGCTGTAAGTGACATTGTCCAACCAGATGTCCTGCGGCATCTCGCCGGGCGGGTAAAAGCGCACCTTAAGGGCAACATACGTCCGGCCCGTGTGAGGCATTTTAATCTTCTCAATGAAGAAA
>DASTFG010000500.1:0-3517 GCA_035708785.1 Anaerolineales bacterium | reverse complement strand
TCAGGACCTTATAGCCCCGTACTTCGAGGTTGCGGCGGACAAAGTCCCGCAGGGGTTTTTCATCGTCCACGACCAACACATTGATATTCATCTGCTGGTCTTCCTGGCCAGCTTTGCATGACTTTGTGAGCGAGCTGCCGTGGCCGGAATTGTGAATGCGATGCAGGCGCCCGTCTCCTGCGGCTCGACCCAGATCCTGCCCCCATGGGCGCGCACCAGACCCTGGCAAATCGCCAGACCCAAACCGGCACCGCTCGTCAGGCGCGCCAGGCTGGCGTCGACGCGATAGAAGCTCTCGAAGATATGTTGTCGTTCGCTTTCAGGAATGCCCGGGCCATCATCTCTGACGCGGAAGAGGAAGTCCTCGCCATTTTTGCAGACCTCGACCTGGATCTGTGCCTGGTCGCCTCCATACTTTACCGCGTTTTCGATCAGGTTTCGCAGGATGGACTCCAAGCGCGGTGGGTCGGCATACAACTGCGGGAGTTTCTCCTCCACCCGCACTTCGAACCTGTTTCCCGGAGTCAGACGGGCTTGTTTTGCTGCCTGGTTGATTGTTTCTTCGATATCGCAGGGCTCGCGTGCCAGCCGCAAAGACCCCGCCTCGATGCGAGACAAATCCAGGAGGTTATTGACCAGGTTGGTCAGGCGATCCGATTCGTCCGAGATGATCGTAAGGAACTCATGCTGCGAGGCACGGTCCCATTCCACGTCCTCGGCAAGCATTGTGGAAGCGTAGCCCTTGATCGCGGCGAGGGGTGTCCGTAACTCATGGGAAACGGTGGATACCAGGCTTGCTCTCATGCGGTCCAATTCGCGGTCCGCGGTTATATCGTGGAAGAGGATGCCGCGCCCGATAGGAGCTCCATCTTCATCGTTCACGTTGAACACTTCCAGTCGTAAATGGATTGTCTTGTCCAGCTCTATTTGCGAGACCTCGACCCTTCGTTCCCCTTTCCGGTCGAGGAGCTTGTGCAGATCCTGCTGCTTGCCTGATTGTTCCGATGTGCGGGCGATGATGCGCGCCAGGATCTGATCCACATTCAAGCCCGTCAGGCTCTTTACGGACAGATCTGCCAGCTCGCCGACGCGTTTATTAGCGTAGATAGCCGTTCCCATTAAGTCGCTTAAGATCAGCCCATCATGGAGCGACTGGACAAGCGCTTCCAGACGGTGGGTCTGTTCGCGCAAACGCATATCGCTGCGCTCATAGAGCATGGCATTCTCAATTGCCATCGCAGCATGATTCGCAAAGCTTGTCAGCAGCTGGATTTCGTTATGAGTAAAGACATGCGGCGTCGGATGGAACACGAGCAGTGCGGTCGGCGGCGCGTGCTGGGTATTGAGAGGGACAGCCAGGATGGCGCGGTAACCTTCGGCGCGGGCGCGCTGTTTCCGGATGGTATAGGATGGATCAGTCTCGGTGTCGCTGACCTGGATCGGTTCCTTCGCGTGCAGGGCGCGCATCGTCACCGAGTCCGGTTCGGTCGGCTGGATGGATAGCTGCTCGGTGAACTGGCGCGACAACCCGCGGCTGGCGCGGATGCGGAAGCTCCCGTTTTCTTGGTTCAGCGCGATGACGGCGTACATCCGGATGCTGAGCAGCCGGCCCATCTGCTCGAGGATGCGGTTGAGAACAGTCTCAGGCTCGAGCGTGGATACGACCGCGGTGCTGGTATCAAGAAGAGTGGCCTGTTCCTTCATTCGCTCGGCGATCGAGTCTTTCATGCGGACAATGCTGCGGATCAGATGGCCGATCTGATCGTTGCGGTTGGCCTGGGACTGAAGATGCCGCTGGTCTTCGGCACTCAGAGGCTGGTTCAATCCGATGGCCTCGCTGATGGGTGCTAAGCGCTCTATGGGTCTGATTACCCTGATCGTGAGTGTCCCCCAGAAGAACAATCCGATCAGGATGAACGTCCCGGCTGCGATCTGCACGATACGGCGCAGGATGATCTGTGTGGCGAACGCGGCGGAGGTGGGCCGGCTGACGACCACTTCCCAGTCGATATCCGTAACCGGCGTGTGGGTATAGACCCGCTCCTGTCCATCCGGGGCGGACAGGATCTGGGAATGGCTGCCCCCCGTAAGACGAACAAGGTAGCTCGCCGGGACGATTTCGCTTGCTGGCTGCAGCAGAAACTGCGGGTCAGGAAAGGCAATCACCTGGTCGGCAGAATCGAGGATGATGACCTGCAGGCCTTCCTCGGCCTGCTGCTCTGAAATCACGGCGGTCAGCGTCTCACTCAGGCTTTCCAGCCGGATGTTGGCTCCGACCAAACCGAGAAACGCACGCTCTGATGACCAGAGCGGCATGATCGCCGTGGCCACAGCCTGGTTCGTCGTGGGCGAGATGCGTCCCTCGGAGACCAGCGGCTGGTCGGTCAGCAGGGCATCCTGAAAGTAATCCCGGAAGGAAAAATCGACGCCGACCGTTGAGCCAGGTCCGGGAGGATAGTGATACAGCATGATGCCGTTCGAATCCAGCCGGTAGACCAAATTGATGTCCGGGGAGGTGTTGAAAATAACGCTGAATACCTCTTCCATGCCGGCCGGGTCCGCCTGAAGCACTTCCGGATAGGCAGAAAGCCCCTGTACTGTGCTCAACGCGGTATTGATCGCCAGGTCGACTTCCTGAGCGATGGATTGCGCCAGGGATAAGTCGCTCGCCTGCACATCTTCCCGGATGCGTACGCCGATCAGCCGGTCGAAGGCCAACAGCGTCACCAGGAACGGGATAATGAGTACCAGGTACAGGGTGAAGAGCTGAAGACCGAGATCACGCTGAAAGGCGAACCTGCCGTACATCGTTACCTTACTTGGCGAACTCCTTGATCACGCGGGCCATGTGTCTCGCGTGCTTTAGGTACAGGTCCACGCGGATGTTTTCGTTGGGCGCGTGGGCCCTGGTATCGGGATGGCCCAGTCCTGCCGTGGCCACGGGCAAGCCGAGATCGTGCACAAAGGGATAATTCGGACCCGAGCCGCCAACCGTGGGAACCAGCTCCATCGGGAACTCATATACCTCTTCGGCGGCCTGGACAACCGTCCTGATAAAGGCGTCATCCGGATCCGTCCGCGCGGCCGGTTCGCCGCCGAGGAATGTGATCTCCACATCCTCGAAGCCTTGCGCGTCGAGGTGGGCGCGCAGCTTCCTCAGGATATCCTCTGGTTTTTGATCCGGGACGAGGCGGAAATCGACCTTGGCAGAAGCCCGCGCCGGCTGGACAGTCTTCGAGCCGGGACCCTGATAGCCGCTGGTCAACCCGCAGATGGTACAGGTCGGCGTGAACACTTCCTCCATCCTTAGCTCGAGCCCGCCGGTAATACCCTTGATGAATTGCTTTGCGCCATAGCGGGACTTATATTCTTCGGTCACGTCCGGCAGCGCTGCCATCAGCTCGCGGTCACGGGCGCTTGGCTGTCTCACATCATCATAAAAGCCGGGGATGTGGATGTGCTCGTCGGGGCCCTTCAGACTGGCTAACGCCCAGACCAAGCGCCAGGCCGCGTTCGG
>DASTFG010000499.1:0-5411 GCA_035708785.1 Anaerolineales bacterium | reverse complement strand
CGCCCAGCTCGCAAGACTGGGCGCGCAGGTAGTGATGATGTGCCGAAATCAGGAACGAGGCGAACAGGCCTTACAGGATGTCCGCTCCGCCTCGAACAGCGAGCGAGTAGAACTGATCCTGGTGGATATGGCCTCCCAGAGGTCGGTGCGGAAGGCAGTGGACAAATTCCTCGGACGCCATTCACGTCTGGATGTTCTCATTCACAACGCCGCCAACTTCGATCACCGCCTGAAGGCCCCCACCCTGACCCCCGAAGGATTGGAAACGGTCTTTGCTACCAATCACGTGAATATCTTTTTGATGACGCATCTTCTGCTCGACACGCTCCAAAAGAGCGCGCCGAGCCGCATCATTACCGTGGCGAGCAAGGGATTAATTTCATACCCATTCCTCGATATCGAGTTCGATAACCTGAACGGTGAAAAGAAGTTCAATATGCAGCACGCCTACTATCACGCCAAGCAGGCACAGGTGATGTTCACCTTCGACCTTGCGGAACGATTGAAGGGCACGGGCGTCACCGTCAACTGCGTACGCGTGGGTAATGTGGCTATCCCGGATACACGCCTCGATCATCTGCCTGGCTGGCTGGTCAGGATCTATCACGCCAAGCGCAAGTTTGCCATGACGCCCGAGAAGATGGCAGAGACATACGTATGGCTCGCCGCAGACCCAGCTCTGAAGGATGTCACCGGCGGCTACTGGGATGCGCCCAATAAGCGGGCCAAAGCCAACAAGAACGCTTACAAATATGAAACCCGGAAACGATTATGGGAAGTGAGCGAGAATCTCGCGGGTGTGAGCGGCTGAGCAAGCTCACATCCTTCTTACAGGACAAATATCATGAGCAATGAAAACACTGCATTTGCCCAGCGCAGCCTGGAAAAAATACATTTCGACCACAGGGATATGGACTATTACCTGTCCTGGATTCTGGGTCGGGAGATCTACGACGGCAGCGACCGCCCGGAGTGTATGGAAACTGTCCAAAAGATACCCAACGCAGACGTACAGGCATGGCACAGGGAATGGTCGTCCCTGGCCGGACGCGTGGAGTCACAGGCGGAACAGGCCCTGGAAAAAGGAGACCGCGAATCGGCCCGCAAGGCATTTCTGCGCGCCTCCACCTATCACCGCGCCCCGCTCTTCATCATGGGACAGAAGCATCCCGACTTTTACGAACGCCATCAGAACATGCAGGACTGCTTCCGTAAAGCCGCTGCGCTGTTCGATCCGATCATCGAACCGATTGAGGTTCCTTTTCAGGGGCAGAGCCTGCCGGGTTATTTCTGGAAAGTGGATGACAGCGAAACACCGCGTCCCACCCTGGTCGTGGTGGGAGGCGTGGAAACCTGGGCGGAGGACTGCTACTTCTTCGTCGGACACACGGGCCCGGAGCGCGGCTATAACGTTATCACTGCGGACCTTGCCGGGCAGGGTATGAACCCGGACAAGGGACTGCATTTCGGCGCGCGGATGGAGGTCACTGCCAAAGCCCTGATCGATTATGCCCTCGCGCGTCCCGAAGTGGACCCGGACCGGCTGGCACTCTTCGGCTTTAGCTGGGGCGGACACATTGCCTTCAAAGCCGCGCGCTTCGACCCGCGCCTCCAGGCGATGATCGCCAACCCGCCCATGCCCGATGTCTTCCGTTCGGTGCTTGCCCAGCAAAAAGGTCACAACAGGCACGATCCGATCAGCCGCACGGCCTTCGATCAGATCGTCTGGCGCTTTGGATTGAAGATCAGCTTCCATCCAAAGGATATCGCCGCGCGCTTTGGCAAGGCCTGGGACTACCTCACCAACGGCAAAGTGGATGTGAAGCAGATCCAATGCCCGGCCTTACTGCTGGCTGGCGAGGGAGAGGCAGAGGTCACGCTGAGGATCGCCCGGGAATGTTTCGAGCAGCTGCCCAACCCGCAGAAGAAATTGGTCATCTTCACCAAGGAGCAGGGCGGCGAGGCGCACTGTCAGGTCAACAACCTTGCCCTGCCCAACCGGACTATCTTCGACTGGCTGGATGAAGTGCTGGTCAGCAAAGAAAGGATTTTACAATGACTTTATACCTGCGCCTGGCGTGGCGTAACGTCTGGAGACAGCGCCGCAGAACATTCTTGATCGCCATCGGCATGGGCGTGACAATGGCGTTGCTGGTTTTATACGACGGCGTCGTCGCCGGCTTTGAACAGGCCATTTACGGCAATGCCATTCAATTGCTGGGAGGCAATGTACAGGTCCATGCTCCTGGCTACAGCGAAAAACTGGGACGCAAGCCGCTGTTGCCGATAAACGATCCGGATGCCGTTGTCCGGGCAGCGGAGTCACAACCCGAGGTGATTGCTGCCTCGAAGCGCATTATCACCGGCGGTCTGGTCACCAACCGCGAGGGCGCTTTTGCCGTCTCGATTGTCGGGGTCGAAACAGACAAAGAGGCCAGGATCAGCCCGGTCTCTGACAATATTGCCAAGGGACGTTATCTCCAACCGGAGGATGGGGACATGATCGTTATCGGCCAGGGACTCGCCACAGCCATGGAACTTGAGGTTGGCGACCGGATCACCATGGTCGGCAGCTCGAAGAATGAGCAGACGCGCCAGCGCACAATGACGGTCGTCGGCATTTACGATGTGGGCGTGCCCACGGTCGAGAAAACCACGATCTACCTGTCTTTGAGTGAGGCGCAACAGTTATTCGGGCTGGATGGGCAGGTGACCGAGATCGTGATTTCGCTGAAACAGATCGGGCAGGAACCCGGTGTAATGAATGCCATCAATCGTTCAGCCCCCGGATACGAAGTGGCGAGCTGGGAGACCAGCATCCCGGAGTTAAAAGAAACGCTGGAAATGAAAACCGGTGTGATGAGCATTTTTGGTGTGTTTATGCTGGGGATCGTCGCCATTGGTATTCTCAACCTGTTAATGATGGCCGTTTTCGAGCGCACGCGTGAGATCGGCGTGATCGGGGCGCTGGGATTGAAGCCACGCCAGATCACGATCATATTTCTTCTGGAAGGGATTCTCATCGGCGTCATGGGCGCGGTCGTCGGCGCGGTCCTGGGTACGGCGGTCAATATGGCACTCGGTTATTACGGACTGGATTACAGCGCTTTCGCCAATTTGACCGAATACACCGCTCTGATCAGCGGCCGTATTTATTCCCAGCTCGTGCCGCTCAAGGTGTTCCAGCACGCGGTCACGGTTGCCATCATTGCCGCACTTGCCGCACTCTACCCGGCGATTCAAGCCTCACAACGCGAGCCGGCGGAGGCATTGCATTACGTTTAATAAGCTTCTTTCTTCTTTCCTCTTTCATCCTGAGAGAAAGTTGAAAGAAGAAAGAACCCGAAGAAATGAGAATCTTATGATGAATTACTTCAAAATGGCGTATCGCAACCTGGGCAGGCATCGCCGCCGCTCCGTCCTCTCGGGCCTGGCTCTCGGACTGGGCACTGCCCTGTTGATGTTCATTGCTGCCTTCTTTCAAGGTGAAATGCGCAGCTCCATGGAAACCACCCTGCGCCTCAACAGCGGACATATCCAGGTACGGGATGCAGATTACGACCCCGATAAACTCAGCGTCGCCTGGGAATATCTGATCGAGAACCCCGAACAGGTTGCAGCGCAGATCGAAACGTTGGAGCAAGTGCAGACGGCAACCCCACGCTTGCTGGCAAGCGGAATCATCTCCGTGCGAGATGACTCCAGCGGCGTCGAAATTATGGGCATTGTCCCTGACTCTTCGGCGAACGATCCCTACCGCCAGCTGGTATCTGGCCAGTTCATCGCTGCCGAAGATCGCGAAGGTATTTTGATCGGTTATCCGCTGGCGCAAAGCCTGGGGCTGAATGTCGGCGACCAGCTCACCCTCCTGGTGAACACATCTGAGGGGAGTGTCGATGAACAGCAATTCACCGTGCGCGGCATTTTCACAACCGGCACTACAGCCTACGACAAGGGCATCGTGTTCCTGCCGCTGGAGAAGGCTCAGGCATTTTCAGGGGCACGGAATCATGCCAGCCTGATCTTCATCCTGCTGAAAGACCGTGAGCAAGCAGACCTTGTGGCCGCCGCCATCCCGAGTCAAAGTTTTCAAGTCAAGACGTGGGAAGAGCTGAATGAGCTGCTTGTTTTGATCAACGATTTTTCGAACGCATATCTTACATTCATCAATCTCATCGTGTTGGGCGTGACGGCGACGGTGATCGTCAATACCCTGCTCATGTCCGTGTTCGAGCGCACGCGTGAGATCGGCATTCTGAGCTCCATCGGCATGAAAGGACGCCAGATCATCACCCTGTTTCTCACTGAAGCAAGCCTGCTGGCTTTGGGTGGAATCACCTTTGGAGCGCTGGCGGGCTGGGCGCTTGCATCTTACTTTGGAAAAGTCGGCATTTACTTCGGAGACCTTGGCATCAGCGGCGATATGCTGCTTCAGGATCGCATTTATCCCTATCTGACGCTTGAAGCCGCCGTCAACCTGATCATCACTGCATTCATCGTTACCCTGCTCGCTTCGCTCTACCCGGCGCGGATAGCTTCCCGCATGGAACCCGTCGAAGCACTGCATAGCGCACAATAAAGGAGAAACAAAATGGAAGTTGCAAAATTAACAGATGTCACCCGCGTTTACAAGATTGGCCAGGTGGAGACCCGCGCTCTAAACGGCATCAGTATTACCATTGAAGATGGCGAGTTCACATCACTTGTCGGTCCTTCCGGCTCCGGCAAGACCACACTCCTGCAGCTCATTGGCTGTCTCGATAAGCCCACATCCGGCAAAGTCGTCATCGTTGGGAAGGAGACCACTCACCTCAATCGCAACCAGCGCGCAGATTTAAGAAAAGGGACAATCGGTTTCGTGTTCCAGTTCTTTGCCCTTATCCCTACGCTCACCGCGTACGAGAATGTGGAAATGCCGCTCCTGCTGAATGGGAAAAACGCGACAGAACGCAAACAGCGCGTGATGGATCTGCTCAAGGCCGTGGATATGACCGACCGCGCCCATCACCGTCCCGACCAGCTCTCCGGCGGACAGCAGCAGCGCGTCGCGGTCGCCCGAGCGCTTTCCACCGATCCCAAGCTCATCCTCGCCGACGAACCCACCGCGAACCTCGATACCGAAAATGGCGAGCAGGTCATGGAGATCATGAAGAAACTCAACCAGGAGACCGGCACCACCTTTGTCTTTGCTACGCATGACCCGCGCGTCATCAAGTATGCCTCCCGCGTGGTTACCTTGCAAGACGGTCTGATCACGAAGGACAGTAACGGCAACGGAAAGTCATGGAGAGAATGAAGAAAGGATATTTTCTCGTCACAATCATCATGGCGCTGGCTGTATCTGCCTGCGCTCCAGCAGCCTCGCACACACCGATCCCAAACCAGGTGCTGGATACCAACGGCTCGTCATC
>DASTFG010000498.1:0-4211 GCA_035708785.1 Anaerolineales bacterium | reverse complement strand
TCATCGGGAAATTCGACCCAACCAGAAAATCATTGCTTCGGACATAAGTCCTCAAATGCTCGCGATTGCACAGAAGCGCCTGTACGACAGGGATTCTTCTGTGGAACTCCGCGTGCTTGATGCTCATTGGATGCCGGATCTCCCTACCGGAAGTGTGGATCTCTATTCCATTTCGCTTGGGCTCAAGATTTGTGAGCGCAGGAAAGTTCTCCGGGAAGCATTACGCCTTCTGCGGCCGGG
This sequence comes from Anaerolineales bacterium, assembly GCA_035708785.1. Classification (GTDB taxonomy): domain Bacteria; phylum Chloroflexota; class Anaerolineae; order Anaerolineales; family Villigracilaceae; genus Defluviilinea. The sequence continues at coordinate 3,971 of DASTFG010000498.1, read as the reverse complement.
GGGCAGGCTGGTGGTGCTCGAATCGTCCAACATCCCCTGGAAGCGGCTTTATCGTGCGTATCTTTTATACATGCGATGGTGTGTGCCCGTGATCGGTTGGATCGCCACGCGTGGAGATGCTTCCGCGTACAAATATCTGTTAAAAGGAATGGAGAATTTCCCAACAGCGGAGGAGTTCGCCGAGGAGCTGGCTTCGATCGGATTCAAAGATGTTTCCTTTCAGCGCCTGACACTTGGTATCGTAGCGATACACACGGCGCGTAAACCCGCTACGGTATCTCATTTACATCATACGGCGTGACCTGATAGACATAATAATTCAGCCAGTTTGCGTACAACAAATTTGCATGTCCGCGCCAGCGGACGTTCGGCGTTTGGGCCGGGTCGTTGTGCGGATAATAGTTTTGCGGGACATGAATGGTCAAACCCTTGTTCACATCCCGGTCGTATTCCGACTTGAGCGTAAACGGATCGTATTCTGAATGCCCCGTCACGAAGATATGACGTCCATTTTTTGTGCCGAGGATATAAAGCCCTGCCTCGTCTGACTCGGCCAGGATGTTCAGGTCGTCGATACTCTCCACATCGGCGCGGCGGATCTCGGTGTGGCGCGAGTGCGGGGCCAGGAAAATGTCGTCGAAGCCGCGCAGCAGGCTTTCGGTCGGCGCAAGGACGCGGTGCTCGTAGACTCCGAACATCTTGTGGGGCAGGTCGTACTTGGGGATGCCGTAGCGGTGATACAGTCCGGCCTGCGCCCCCCAGCAGATGTAAAACGTGGACTCGACGTTGGTCTCCGTCCAATCCATGATATCTGTCAGCTCATTCCAGTATTCGACTTCTTCGAATGCCAGTTGCTCCACCGGCGCGCCGGTGATGATCAGGCCGTCGAATTTTTCCTGGCAAATATCATCGAACGTGACGTAGTGCTTGAGCAAATGCTCGGCATCGATATTCTTTGATTCATACGTGGCGGTGTGGAGCAAAGTCACTTCCACCTGAAGCGCAGAGTTGGAAAGCAGCCGCAGGAGCTGTGTCTCGGTCGCGATTTTGGTCGGCATCAGGTTGAGGATCGCCACGCGCAGCGCGCGGATATCCTGGTGGATGGCGCGCTCTTCGTCCATCACGAAGATATTTTCCCGCTCGAGCGTCGCCCGGGCAGGCAAGGTGTTTGGGATTTTTATCGGCATGAGTTACCTCCCGCCCTGAACGGAGGCCGAGCCTGTCGAAGTGATCGTCCAAGGGCTCCGCGCAGGACGAACTAAAATTCATCTCAAAACAGCTGCTTCACCACACTAACACGTGTTAGTAACACGTGTTACCTCCGAAGGGTGGTCCGAGGGACAAGTTTGAGAGATGCTCTATGCATTCAGCGCCTGATCCAGGTCCCAGAGACTATCCTCGATATCCTCCAGGCCGATCGACAGGCGGATGAAGTCGGGGCTGACGCCCGCGGCTTTCTGCTCCTCCGGCGTAAGCTGCGAGTGGGTGGTGCTGGCGGGATGGATCGCCAGCGATTTGGCATCCCCCAGGTTTGCGACATGGCTGAACAGTTTCAGGCTGTCGATAAAACGTGCACCGGCCTCGCGCCCGCCTTTGGCTCCAAAGCCCAGCACGGCGCCCGGTCCTTTCGGGAAATATCTCTTGGCGCGCTCGTGGTCGGGATGACTCTCCAGGCCGGCGTACGTCACCCAGCTGACCCTGGGATGGTCTTCGAGGAACTCGGCCACGGCCTGCGCGTTCCGTACGTGGCGCTCCATTCGCAGGGACAGGGTCTCGAGTCCCTGGATGAACAGCCACGAGTTGAAGGGGGACTGGCAGGGTCCCAGATCCCGCAGGATTCCTGCCCGTGCTTTGGAAATGAACGCCAGCGGACCGAAATCTGCCGAGAAAATCACATTGTGATAGGAAGGGTCGGGCGTATTGAAGTTCTTGTGCCTTTCGCTCTTTGCCCAGTCGAAATTCCCACTGTCGACGATCACGCCTCCCATCGAGGTGCCGTGCCCGCCGATGAACTTCGTGGTGGAGTGTGTGACGATGTCCGCGTCCCATTCGAATGGGCGGCAGAGATAGGGGGTGGCAAAGGTGCTGTCGATCATCAGTGGAATTTCATGCTCGTGTGCGAGCTCCGCCGCCTCCTCCAGCGGGAAAATATTGACCCGCGGGTTGCTGATGATCTCGCCGTAGATGATCTTCGTATTGGGCCGGATGGCTCGCCGGAAATTTTCGGGGTCGGATGGGTCGACCAGGGTCACGCTGATTCCCAGACGAGGGAATGTATACTTGAACTGGCTGACTGTACCCCCAAACAAGGTGGAGGCCGCGACGATATGATCTCCGGCCTCACAGATCGTGAAGATGGCGGTCATCTGTGCAGCCTGGCCGGAACTGACCTCGAGCGCGCCGACCCCGCCCTCGAGGTCTGCAATTCTCTGCTCGACCACGCTCGAAGTCGGGTTTCCAATGCGCGTGTAAATATTGCCTGTCTCCTGCAGGGCAAACAGGCGCGCGGCATGATCCGTGCTCTGCAAATCGTACGCGCTGGTCTGGTAGATCGGCACGGCGCGGCTTCCCGTCGTCGTTTCGGGGCTATAGCCGGCGTGCAATTGACGGGTGGTAAAACCAAATTGGCGTTCTTTTGTGAGCATGAGACTCTCCTCTTGCATTGATTTACCCGCCCCTCAGAAAAGGTAGTCTAAAAAAGAATACCTCTTCTGAAAGTACAAGAAGAGGTAACGCGTATACCATCCTCTCATCTTCCAGATAAACGGATATCGCTATCCTTCTGCCGGAGTTGGCACCGTTCTCAGTTATCAGTAGCCAGTTACCAGCATCCAGTGACTGGTCACTGTTTACTGTTCACTGATTACTGGTTGAGCGGTTGCCGAGGCTTCACAGGGCCGTTCCCTCAGCCTCTCTGGATAAGAGCGAGTATTTGATTGTTAGCGAAAGCTTATATCACGATGTAGGTCGGTTTGTCAAACCGACTGATCACCGGCCTACAGCAACCCTTCATTCACCAGCAGCTCCGCGTTATAGATCGAGCCGCCCGCTGCGCCGCGGATCGTGTTGTGTGAGAGCACGACAAACTTGAGATCCAGGATCGGATCGCGCCTCACCCGGCCCACGACGGTCGTCATGCCTTTCCCGGTTAACCGGTCGAGTCTTGGCTGGGGCCGGTCCGCTTCGCGCCGGACCTCGATCACGGGCCTCGGGCTCGAAGGCAGCTCCCTCGCCGAGGCGGGGGCGCGGTACTCGCGCAGGACCGCCTCCGCAGCTTCCGGGTCGGCAGGCCGCGCCAGCTCCACGCTTGCACAGACCGTATGCCCGTCGATCACCCCGACCCGGTTCGCGTGCACGCTGAATCTGATATCCGCCAAATCGATCTTGTTCCCGTTCCGCTTGCCGATCATCTTGCGCGGCTCCCACTCCACTTTGTCTTCTTCGCCTCCATTGGCAACGTTTGGGATGACGTTATCTATGATGTCGAGGGAAGAGACGCCGGGATAGCCTGCGCCGGAGAGCGCCTGGAGCGAAACGGCAAAGACCTTCTTCACCCCGAACGCGTCATCCAGCGCCTTGAGAGCAACGGTCAGCCCGGTGCTCGTGCAGTTCGGGTTGGTCAGAATCGCTCCGCTCCAGCCGCGCTGCTCGCGTTGGGCCTTGACGATGTGGATATGGTCCGCATTGATCTCGGGCAGGAGCAGGGGCACATCCTCGGCGCGGCGATAGGAGGATGCATTGGAACAGACGGCAAACCCTGCCCGCGCGAACTGCGGCTCAAGGTCTCTGGCGACTTCACTGTGCAAGGCGGAGAAAACGATTTCTGCGTCGATGCAATCGGGTGTTGCCGGGACCACGACCATGTCGCGCGCAAATTCAGGCATCGGCTCGTTCAGGATCCAGCGGCACGCGTCCGCATATTTCTGCCCGACCGAACGATCGGAGGCGGCGAGGGCGACCACCTTGAACCA
>DASTFG010000497.1:0-6549 GCA_035708785.1 Anaerolineales bacterium | reverse complement strand
TTGGCCGGAAAAGTCGCCTCTGATCTCTATCAAAATAGCCATGCCATCGATTACTATACACGTGCGCTGGTCTTTACCTCACCTGAAGATCTGAGCACACAATATGATCTGCGTGCGGAAAGAGTAAAATTGTATAATCGTCTGGCAGATCGTGTGTCGCAATTAGAAGACCTTGATTCGCTCGAGAACCTGGCGCAGCGGCTTAACGACAATACCCGACTCGCGAAGATGCTGATGGGGCGCGCAGTTTATCATTATCTAATGGGGAGCTATGCGGATGCAATTGATGATGCGGCGCAGGCGGAGACTCTTTCGGATTCTATGGCGGACAGTGATTTGGAAATCTTGGCGCAGACAACATGGTTCCTCGCTCTCATGCGACTGGGCAGGCTGGAGGAGGCCATGCAACGGGCGCAGAATACGCTCAGACGCGTTCGCCAGGCAAATAATCAAAGGGGAGAGGCCAGAGTCCTTAACGGCATGGGTATGCTGGCACTCGAACAAAGAGAGCCAGGTGCTGCCCAGCAGTACCTTGTTGAGGCTTTGCGCATTGCCCGGAGCATCAAGGCTCGTGGTTTGGAACATCGCGCCTTGAATAACCTGGCCATGTCAGAAGGTGATGTGCACGGGGATTACGCAGTCGCACGTGAGTATTATCAACAAGCTTACAACATCGCCCGTGAAATTGGAGACAGGAATGCTGAAGGCGTGGCCCTGGGAAATCTCGGTTTCGCGGCTGGCATGCAGGGAGATCTGGTCGCGGCCCAGGAGTACCATCAACGGTCTTTGGCTGTTGCCCGTGAGACGGGGAATCGCTATCATGAGACCTACACCCTGATCAATTTGAGTGCCGTCACCGGCATTCAAAATAATGCAGCATTGGCTCTGCAATTTGCACTGGAGGCTGCCGAGATTGCCCGAAGGGCCGGTGAGCTCTCAGGCGAGGCCTGGGCAATGCTTTATATGGGTCATGCTTATACTCTCATGCACGAATTTGAGCAGGCCAGGGCAGCGTATCGAAAATCGATCGAGATTCGCGACGCGTTGGGACAGCCATCACTCTCCATGGAACCACGGGCCGGTTTGGTGGAGGTCGCTCTGAAGATGGAGGATCCCCAATCCGCCTTACCTGAAGCCAAAAGAATTCTTGATTATCTGGTCAGTGGCGGAACACTTGATGGCACAGACGAGCCCCTGCGGGTCTACTATAGTTGCTATCTTTTTCTTAAGAAACAGCAAGACCCACACGCCAGGCAGATCTTGCAGGCGGCCATTCAACTGCTGGAGGCCCAAGTCTCCAAGTTCAAAGATGAGCATGCTCGAAAGATGTACATCGAAAATGTTCCGTGGCGTCTGGCCATCCGGCAGGCAAAACAGAATCTTACAATGGACTAGGGTCCCGAGCCAATGGGCGGGTCACCGACGTTCAGTGTAAACCGTATTTTGCCGTTGCCCACGTCTGTTGTTGGGACTTCCTGAGGTCCGCCGCCATATAGTGCAAATAAGCGTTTACCCGTCGGCAAGGCCTGTAGTGTCCCACGGTATGTTACCTTCGCGTTCTTGCCTGTCGATTTTGCTCTCACACCAAATGCGTTGAACCATATGACCTGTCCACCCGGGATGGGCGTGGGCTGATCGGGGATGGTTTTGCTATAAGCTTCGTACTTGTCATCCACATCAATTTCGATCTCGGAATCATAATTGGGAATTTTGTTGTTCCCCTTCACTTTGTACTTTGCGTTGGCCATCTTATCCTCCTTGTCGTGTTTTGAATCCCAATCCCGATATTATAGCGGTAACCGGCGATATACGCTATGTTTTTCAGTAAACTATTCGGGCAAAGCGGCACGGTTATGTCGATAATTGCGTATGGCTTTCTCAAAAAAGCTTGACAGGTCTCTGAAGCTTTTCAGGTTTGGAAGAAAATCACGATAAATTCATTACAATAATGTCTGACATTTAAATCCTCTTCTGATATACTTCAGTTATATTGTGATTATTTTCACAAAACGAAGAGGTGTGTATGAATGAGGTTCGGATCGATGCGCTGTTGCCGCCGGAAATGGCGACCCGGGCAGAGTATTTGGGTGTACGCAAGGCAGAGATGCCCTTCCTCAAGATGTTCATGTTATCGGTGCTGGCGGGCGCTTTCATTTCATTGGGCGCAGTCTTCGCAACCACGATCGGCGCAGGGGGCATGTCAGTGGCATCTCCAGACGGTAGCATCGTTTTCAATACCGGGTTGCCCTACGGCGTTACACGCCTCCTCATGGGGCTGGTATTTTCGCTAGGATTGATACTGGTCGTCGTCGGTGGGGCAGAGCTGTTCACAGGCAACAACCTGATTGTCATGGCCTGGGCAAACGGCAAGGTAACGGCCCGAGCCCTCTTACGCAACTGGGCAATTGTCTATCTTGGTAATTTTGTCGGCTCGATTGGCACGGTCGTCCTGATGTTCCTGAGCAGGCAATATACGTTCGGTGCAAACTCTGTCGGAATTACAGCGCTTAAGATCGGGGTGGCAAAAGTCGAATTCACCTTCCTGCAGGCGATCGCACTCGGCATCCTTTGTAACGCGCTGGTGTGTCTGGCGGTCTGGCTGACATACAGCGCGCGGAGCACGCTGGATAAGATCCTGGCGATTATTTTCCCGATTACTGCCTTTGTCGCCGCTGGATTCGAACACAGCATCGCGAACATGTATTTCATCCCGTATGCGCTCTTCATCAAGCAATTCGATCCGGCTTTCATCGCGACAGCTGGCGGGGCGGTCACCCATCTCGATCTCTTGACCTGGCAGGCATTTCTGCTCAAAAACCTGATCCCGGTGACAGTCGGAAATATCATCGGTGGAACCGTGTTGGTTGCCGCTGTCTACTGGGCGATCTTCCTTCGCCCTGACCAATCCCAGTCAAGGAGTACCCATGAAAGCATACGTCTTGATCAAAACGCGCCCGGGCGAAGTCAAGGAAGTGGTGCGGCAGTTGCGCAAAACCCAGAACGTCATTGAAGCCCATATGACTTTTGGCCCGTACGATGCGGTCGCCGTTCTAGAATCTGTAGATCTGAGCGGACTCGGGAACATGATTGCTTCGGCCATCCAGCCAATTCCAGGCGTGGAGCAGACGCTGACCTGCGTAGCTGTCGATCTGCCGGGATAAGGTTCGCAGAGGTCCGAGATCGGCACCCGGCGGCCGTTGTCGCAGTTCAGGACACTGCCTTTCGCCGACAGGGTCCGGATAGTGCCGCGGTCTGAGCCGGGCATTTTTGCTTCTACCGCGCGTCTCATAAATAATCAAACTCTGCAATGCAGTTCGTAGGCCAAATTCCAGAGTTCAGGTTTTTATGCGGCACTCTGTAAGATAAGCCGGCTCCTGTAACCCCTTGTTATGAGTCTGTAAGTTTAGAGGGGTTCTCTGCGGGCTATAATTTCAGCGTGCGACTGCATCCATACTCATTGCACAATGTGGAAAGGACGTAAAATGTTCAAGAAATTATTCAAAAATCCTCAACTCAATACGCTGTACATGGAAAAACGTGATCAAATGTTTCGTCTCGAGCCGGAGAAGCTGGGAATCAAGAGATCGGATCAATACCCAAATGTGTGGGGCGTGATGACCGAGTTTACACTGGATGGCGGCTACGTCACCATCGTCTCCCTGGCCAACGGGAAGACAGACATGTATTTCAGTTCGGGCGACGGAATCCTGGGTGCAGGAGAGAATTCCATGGTGTCGATTGCTTCCGCCGAGTTGGTCAGAACGGCCGAACGATATCTTTCGCAAATGCAATCCACAGTCGCCCATCCGTTTCCATCTCCGGGCCATACGCGCTTCTACCTGTTGACCTATCACGGGTTGCTCACCGGGGAAGTTTCCGAGAACATCATGCTCGACGAACGCACACATCCAATGTATGGACTCTATGCCTTTACCCAAAACGTCATCACCCAAATACGGCATATGTCCGGCAGAAGCAAATAGCAGATCTTCCATCCTGAATCGAAAGAGCCTCTCCATCCACGAGAGGCTCTTTCGATTCCTTAAGGAAGCTGATATCTCAAGATTCGGTTATTGCCGGCGTCGCTCACCCAGATGAATCCCTCCGGGTCGACGGCAATCCCTGCTGCCAGGCCGATTTCGTCGGCGCCGGTCCCGAAATCTCCCCAGGTGCGCACAAACTCGCCGTTCTCGGTAAACTCGATCACGCGATAGCCTTCCGGGTCGGTAATGAAAACGTGGTTATCTTCATTTACCGCGATGAATGGCTTATTTTCGAGCGATTGGCCAAACCATGCGTTCACATCCCATTGGGCAGAGGGGAAGTAGACCAGGCCGTCCTCGCTCGGTATGAAGGCCTGGATGCGCTGATTCCAGGTATCCGTGACATAAACAGTCCCATTGTTCGCAACCGCCACGCCGACCGGCTCATCGAACTGGCCCGGGTCGAAACCACCGGTTCCGAACTCTGTGAGGTAGTTCCCGTCGTCGTCAAAGACGACAATGCGTTTATTGCCGGTATCGGCAATGAACACGCGTCCCTCTGAGTCAACCGCGATGCCGCGCGGCCCCCAGAAGGAGCTCTTCGATTCAGGGACTTCGGGAAGCGGCTGGCCATATTGGCCCCAGATCTGGATCGGCTCACCATCTTCTGTGAACTTCTGGACGCGGTGGTTCCATGTATCGCTGACGTAGACCGAGCCGTCGGGGCCGACGGCCACACCCCACGGCTCGTTGAATGTGCCTATAGGCGCATCTCCGGTTACCTGATCGGTAAACGTGCCCCATTCCTGCAAAAGGGTCCCGTCTGTGGCAATGTGCAGAATGCGGTGGTTGCGTGAATCCGCAATATACAGATCCTCGTCCAGCCCCGCTGCGATGGCGCGCGGTGCGTTCAGTCCGAGCGGCGGGAAGAGTTCGGGGCCGAAGATCCGATCCGCGGCCAGGATCACGGCGCCGGCTGCGTAGGGATCTTCGACCTCGGGCGCCTCCGAAGGCCCGACGCCGTAGTTCCAGATCTGTGAGGCTATATCCTTGCGGACATACAGCCTCATTTGATCCGCGGGCTGCCATGTGCTCAGCGTCATGCTTGTACTACCGACCGCCTGCGCGTATTTTGTGTAGTCCCGGTCGAGCCAGATATCGAAGATGCCTTCACGGATCTGCGGGTTAGTAATGGCGTTCAATATACGCGTTCGGTCCAGGTTGAAGTAATCTTGGTTCGGCCACCACATGCGGATGTAATCAAAACGATAAAATCCATCGCCGAGCGCGCCTTCGATCTTGTCGAAGTTCTTCTGATCGACGATCACGGCTACCGCATCCCGTAATGAGCGTGTGGGCTGGTCGAAGGAGCGCAGGGCCGTGAAATCACGCAGATACCAGACAAACGGCCACGAGACGCCTGTATCCGGCGCGCTGGCATCGTACCCTACGACCGCGCCCATGCCCCCGGCGGTGCGCCGCGAGATCTCCTCCACCTGCCCGATCACCTCCTTCACACCGGTGGCACCATGTGCATATACGAGGTATTCGGTCGCGTCGTCATAGTAGATGTAGCTGGCCCGGAAGGAGGTGCGTGCTGTCTGGATCATGAGTAGGCCGAACAGGGTCAGCGTAAATAAGTTGACAAATGCACTCGTCCGAGGCTGACGCATGAGATAGTTGATGCCCGCGATACAACCAAATACTGCCAGCAGAGATGCGGCGAAGCGGAGCCCCGCGGATGTGCCGGCGCCGGTCCCGGCTGCCGGGTTAGCGTTGAGAGATAAGAACATGGCTCCATTGATCGCGCTGGCGACCAGTGAAACGATCGCGAGGATGAACAGAGCAACAATGGCAACGCTGGTCAGGTCCTTTTGCATCAGGTAAACGAGCACAGCCCCGGAGGCGATCGCAACCAGCAGCGGGAATAGAAATGCGGAAGTCGCCTGTAGTTGCGCCAGTTCAGTACCCTGAAAGGGGGGCGTTGCCCCGAACAGCGAGCGGAGGATACTGTAGGTTGCAAACGAGAATACAATCAACACCAGAATTGCAAGCGAGGTTCGCCAGGTCTGCTGGCCCGCCAGTTTCGGCCCGACCGCTTCGATGAGCTGGCCGAGTCCCCAGCCACTCAACAGGATCATTGGCCAGGCCATGTGATAGGTGAGCCAGGGCATGCGTTCGCCCGCGATCGAGAATGCCAGAATGCTGCTAACAACCCACCATGACAACAGGGAAAAGAAGGGGATAAAGTTGGTTTCGCCGGTTTCGGGATCCGCCGCCGCTTCACGGAGATCGTCACGGGTCGAGGCTCTCTCAGCCAGCAGCTTGCGCACCCCCAGGATGATCGCCACGAGACTCCCCAGCGCCGGCAGGAATTCGTACATTGGGATCTGAACGAGCACATAGTAATATTCGGGCTGGCTGCCGCGTTCTACACCCTGTTGGACAAGCCAGTATCCCAGTGAACCAATCAGGCCGGTGAAGAACCCGGGTGCATTGGTGAATACAGTCGTATACAGGATCGTGAATGTGCCCCAGAACAGCGCCGCATACTTCCACCAATCCC
>DASTFG010000496.1:0-7092 GCA_035708785.1 Anaerolineales bacterium | reverse complement strand
GATCAACTTCGGTTTCCCCGTCATCGCAGATACCGTCATTCCGGAAATCCTGCCGACCGGTATTACCACGTACGAGCACGTTGTCTCCTTGCCGTTCGGTATGATCGAGGGAAAAGATGATCTCGAGAGGGCCGAAAGGCTTGTACAGAAATGCATCGAGGTGCGCGGCGTGAAGGTCAAGGTTTCGAACGTGGATGTGCCCGTGCCGTACGGCTCCGCGTTCGAGGGGGAAGTCGTCCGCAAGGCGGACCTGCGGGTGGAGTTTGGCGGCAAACGCAGTCGCGCCTTTGAGTTCCTGCAGATGGCAAAGCTGGATGAGGTCACCGATGGGAAGATCGAAGTCATCGGCCCGGACTTCTCGCAGATGCCGGCGCAGGGCTCGATGGATATGGGCATCATCATCAAGGTCGCGGGTCGGCAGATGCAGCAGGACTTTGAACCCGTGCTCGAGCGGCAGATCCATTACTTTGTCAACGGCGCGAGCGGCATTCAGCACGTCGGTCAGCGCGACATTGCCTGGATCCGCATCTCGAATAACGCCGCAGATAAAGGCTTCAACCTTGGGCATTTCGGCAAAATCCTACACGCCCGCTTCCATGAGGACTTCGGCGCGATCGTGGACAAGGTCCAGGTCACGATCGTCACCGACCCGGCGCTCCACGCCGAGTGGCTGGCAAGGGCGCGCGTAGCATATGACTTCCGGAACAAGCGTTTAGCCGATCTGACCGACAACAAGGTGGATGAATTCTACTCATGCACGCTTTGCCAATCGTTCGCGCCAAATCACGTCTGCGTGGTCTCGCCCGAGCGGCTGGGGCTATGCGGCGCGTACAACTGGCTGGACTGCAAGGCATCGTTCAGCATTAACCCGACCGGGCCAAACCAGCCGATCAAGCTTGGTAAATCCATCGACTTCAGCAAAGGCTATTGGGAAGGGACGAACGATTACGCCAAGATCGGCTCGCACGGCGTGGTTCAAGAGGTCTCGATGTACTCGATCATGGAAAACCCCATGACGGCCTGTGGGTGCTTCGAATGCATCGTCATGCTCATTCCTGAAGCCAACGGTGTGATGGTCGTTTCACGTGAGGATACCTCCATGACCCCCGCCGGGATGACCTTTTCGACCCTCGCGGGTATCGCGGGCGGGGGACTGCAAACCCCGGGCGTCATGGGTGTCGGCAAGTTCTACCTGATCAGCCCCAAGTTCATCTCCGCGGATGGCGGCTTCAAGCGCGTCGTCTGGATGTCGTCAATCTTGAAGCAAACCATGTCAGATGAATTTAAGGCAGTCTGCGAACGCGAAGGCGACCCCGACCTGCTCGACCGGATCGCCGATGAAAGAAATGTGACCACCGTCGAAGATCTGCTTGCCTGGCTGGAAGCGCACAACCACCCCGCCATGGCCATGGAGCCGATGTTTTAAGTAATTGGGGATTGGCATCGTTGCTGCACACCAATCCCCAATCTCGTGCGAAGACTGGAATTGATCGAATGGGTAACTTACCTGTTTCGAAGAACATAATTCATGGGAAAACAATCAATGCATTGATTATTGAGTGTCTCATCATAATAAGTTTTTTCATGTTGTTCCATTCGGGTGTACACGGCGATTCTTTCCACGGCTTGGCGCCGTTTCTTATACTACTTTATCCGTTTGGCATATCCATTTGCACAGGCATCGTCGTCGCATCCGTCGCTGAAAAAAGGCTCATGACTGGCTGGAAGTTGGGGATGCTGGCTTCAGCAACAACGTTGATACTTATGTTTACGATGGTCTGTGTGCCCACGATGTGGTCTGGGCTGGCGTTCATTATTGCTCCACTCGTCACGATAGCTGTGTTTTTCGTGTTCGTGAATTCGCATCAAGCGACCGGTGAACAGTGAGCGATTTTCTCGTCCGTGACCTGATGACCGTCGGCGTGCCAACCTGCAAATGGGAAACGCCCATCAAGGATATCGCCCGCTTCTTGCTCGAACATCACGTCGAGGCAATGTGCGTTCTGGATGCCGAAGGTCATGGCATTGGCGTGGTCGGCGAAGAGGAATTGGTCGCGATCTATGGCAAAGAGAATTTTGATTCATTCAAAGCCGAAGACGTCATGAGCGAAGGCGTGCCGGAGTTGAGTGCGGACATTCCATTGACGGTGGCCGCGCAGATGATGACGGATAAACGAATTCGAATAGCTTATGTGATGCACAACGCGGGAGGCATCATCTATCCCGCGGCCTACGTTTCGTATCGCCATATTCTGCGTCATATCGCGGCGAAGGATGAGAGCGAATTGAGGGATTTGGGTCTTGCGGCGGAAAGAAAATCGCCAATCGAGGTATTTATCGAAAGAAGAGATGAAGCACGTCGCAAAGCAGGACTCACTTAACCACAAAGCACACCAAGAGCGCTAAGAAAAGAAGAGGGGCTCCTGCGTGACTTTCGCGGGCTTGGCGGTTCGAAAAGGAGAAGTATTATGCCAATAGATATGCCAAAAGACAAATGGCCTGGAAGCATCCAGACGGTCACCATCGGCGCGACAACCGCAGAAGGCGGCACCCGCACCAGGACGGTCACGGTCGGCGGGCAGACCACGATGCCGTATCTACAATTCGAGGCACCGGCACCTCATCGGCCGGTCATCGCGATTGAGATCAAAACGCGTAAGCCGGAAGACTGGTCGGAATTGCTCATAGATGCGTGGGACGAGGCCATGGCAGATCCCGCACAATGGGCAAAGAAAGCTGAAGAGACGGGAGCAGACCTCATCGTCCTTGCCCTGACGCTCGAAGATAGCCCTGACAGCGCAGTCAAGGCTGTCAAATCTGTATTAAGTGCAACTGGATTACCCCTCATCGTCTGGGGTCCCGGGCAGGCGGAGAAAGACAATGAGCTGCTCGTCCCGATTGCAGAGGCCACGAAAGGCGAGCAGCTTGTGCTCGGCATCTGCGAAGATAAAAACTACCGCACGATCGTCGCAACGGCTATGGCAAATGGCCATCTTGTCCAGGCGCGCACGCCGATGGATGTCAACCTCTCGAAGCAGTTGAATATTTTGATCAGCGACATGGGCATGCCCAAGGAACGCATCATCATGGACCCGACCACGGGCGCGCTTGGGTATGGCATCGAATATGGCTACTCGGTGATGGAACGCCTGCGGCTTGCCGCCCTGCAAGGCGACGCCATGACCCAGCTCCCGATGTTGGTTACACCGGGCTTTGAAGCCTGGAAGACCAAAGAGGCCAAAGTTGGAAAAGGGGTGCCTGAAACGTGGGGAGATTGGAAGGCCCGGGCCATTAATTGGGAAACGCTCACCGCGATTGCCCTGATCGAATCGGGTGCGGATATCGTCGTGCTGCGCCATCCTGAAAGCGTCAGGCGCGTCAAGGACGCGATCGAAGAATTAATGGTACCGGCATAGGAGGTTCATATGGCACTCACCGGCATTCAAATCTACAAACTCCTCCCGCAGACCAACTGCAAGGAATGCAGTTTCCCCACCTGTCTCGCGTTCGCGATGAAACTTGCTGCCAAACAGGTGGAACTCTCGGCTTGCCCTTATGTCACCGAGGCCTCGAAAAAGCAGCTGGCTGAATCTGCCGCGCCCCCGATCCGTCTCATCACCCTCAAATCCAATGGGACAGAAGTCAAGGTTGGGAACGAAGTCTGCATGTTCCGGCATGAGAAGACATTCTATAACAAGCCCGGGCTCTTTCTGCGCGTCAATGCCAGCGACCCGGATCTCGTGAAGAAGGTTACGGAAGCCAACGCGTATAAGGTCAACTATGTCGGTATGGATTTCTCCATCGACGGTTTCGCAATCGAGGCGGATGGCGATCTGGTCGCAGCGGTTAAAGCTGTCCGGGAAGTGACAAACCGTCCGCTCATCCTGATCGGAAGTGACGCGGCGGTTCTGGACCCTGCCCTCAACCTGCTCACCGGGGAATCGACTTTGATCTACGCTGCAGATTCGTCCAATTTCGAATCCCTGGCAGACACCGCCAAGAAGCACAAAGCCGCGCTCGCGGTCAAAGCTGATTCGCTCGAGGCTCTCGCCGACCTGACCCAAGAGATTCAGGCCAGGGGCGTTGAGGATATGGTCCTCGACCTCGGGGGCAAGCATCTAGGCGAGTGGCTGACTCGCTCCACACAGGCCCGGCGGCTCGCCCTCAAATCCAATTTCAAACCATTAGGTTACCCGACTATCTTTTTTGCCGCGCAGAACGGCGTGGAAAAGGAAGCTGTCTATGCGGTCCAGGCTATTTCGAAATATGCGGGCTTCGTCGTGCTCGATACCTTTGCGCCGGAGATGATCTATCCCTTACTTGTTTTGCGTGAGAATATTTACACCGATCCACAGAAGCCGATCCAGGTCCAACCTGGCATTTACGAGATCAACTCACCGAAGCCCGAGAGTCCGGTGTTGGTCACTACGAACTTCAGCATCACTTACTTCGCGGTGGCAAACGAAGTGGAAGGGAGCGGCTTGCCTGCCTGGCTCGTTGTCACCGATGCAGAAGGCATGTCTGTGCTCACGGCCTGGGCGGCAGGCAAGTTCGATGCGGAACGGATCGCGAAAGCCATCAAGGGCTTCGATGTAGCAGGCAAAGTCAGCCGGAAGCGAATCATTTTACCTGGCCATGTGGCCGTGCTTTCCGGAGAGCTCGAAGAGGAACTATCGGATTGGGAGATTCGCGTCGGCCCGCGCGAGGCCGTAGATCTGCCCGCGTTTATGAAGCAGGCATTGAACTGACCTCGCGCTGAGCGGAGGGACAGTGTTCTTCTGTCCCCCAGTCGAAGCCCAGCTAAGCTTTACCCTTCGACTGCGTGTCGCCACTCCGCTCAGGCGGACCATAACCATGCAACACACCGTCACCTTCACCGGCGATAACATCAACGCCACTGTACGGGTCCCCACCAATACTGTGCTGGCGGATGCCGCGCATCTCGCGGGCATCGATATCGGCCAGCCGTGCGGCGCACAGGGGCGCTGTGGTCGCTGCACCGTGCAGGTGACAGAAGGCAATGTTCGGCGAAGGAGTACCCTGCGTCTTTCTGACGCAGACATTTCACAGGGATATGCGCTGGCCTGCCAGACCGTAGTGGAAGGCGATCTGGCAGTCTATATCCCTGCCCAGGAGAAGATCGAGCGTCGCCTCACGACCGACCGGGTGGTTGGGAAAGTCATCGTTCCCGCGGATTATGAATATCTTCAAAATCAGACAATCCGCCGTATCCCTGTGCAGCACACTCCGCCAAGCATCCAGGATCAGACCGATGATTGGTCACGTCTTCAGACGGCCCTGCGCCTGCAATGTGGTTATGAAAATGTGACCTGTTCATTGAATTTCCTGAAAAGAATGGGAGATGTTCTGCGTCAAGGCGATTGGAACGTCACTGCCGTGATCGATCTGACGGCTGTGATCAAAAGCGGTGAAATGAATCAGGCCGTTCGGCTGATTGATCTCCAGCCCGGTCTTGTAGATGAATATTCTCCTCTATGGGGCACGGCGATTGACATCGGCACAACGACAGTCACAGTATGGCTGATCGATCTCGTCAGCGGACAAGTGCGGGCGCAGGTCGCAGAATATAACGGGCAGATCGCCCGCGGCGAAGATGTGATCTCCCGCATCCTCCACGCAAGCAAGACCGGCGGCGGGCCAGAATTGCGCCAGCGCGTGCTGGATACGATCAACAGCCTGCTGGAGACTGCCTGCAAGCGGGCGAAAGCCAGACCTGCTGATGTGATGAAAGCGACGATTGCCGGCAATAGCACGATGATGCATCTCTTACTTGGCATTCCTGCTGAAAGCATTCGGCTTTCGCCGTTCGTCACCGCAGTCAATCATCCACCTCTGCTGCGCGCGATTGAGGTCGGCCTGAAGATCCACCCCGAGGCCAGCGTGGACTGCCTGCCGGGTGTGGCCAGTTATGTGGGGGCAGACATCACAGCCGGAGTCCTGGCTTCTGGCCTGGATGTTGCCGAAGATGTCACCCTCTTCCTCGATGTCGGCACCAACGGCGAAACGGTGTTGGGCAACCGCGACTGGCTTATCACTTGCGCGTGCTCGGCAGGACCGGCCTTCGAGGGCGCAGGCGTGGCCAGCGGGATGCGGGCCACACGCGGCGCGATCGAAGAAGTGTGGATCAACAGCGAAACACTCGAGCCGACCTATCGAGTCATTGGCAGCGGCAAGCCAAAAGGGATCTGCGGCAGCGGATTGATCTCCCTGCTTTCGGAGGCATTCCTGACAGGTATCCTCGACAAGGCCGGCAATGTCAATTTATCGGCCAACAGCTCGCGGGTCCGTGAGGGCGTGCACGGCGGAGAGTATGTGGTCGCCTGGGGCACGGAGTCCGAAACCGGAGAGGATATCGTCATCTCGCGTGTAGACGTGGATAACCTCTTACGCGCCAAGGCCGCCATCTATGCCGGCTTTACGGTATTGGCTGACACGGTCGGCATCCCGCTCGAGACCGTCTCAAAAGTCCTGGTCGGCGGGTCATTCGGAAAATATATCAATGTCGAAAAGGCTATACAAATTGGTCTCCTGCCAGATCTGCCTTGGGAACAGTTCGAATTCCTCGGCAATACGTCGGTCCGTGGAGCATATTACGCGTTGCTCGACTGGCGCAAGCGCGCACAAGTGACTGAAATTGCAAAGCGCATGACCTATGTCGAATTATCTGCAGACAACTCTTTCTATGAAGCTTTTACTTCGGCACTATTTCTGCCGCATACGGACTTGAGCAAGTTTCCGAGTGTGGCAGCCGCATTATCGTCAAACGTCGAAAGTCGACTGTCAACCTGATACCGAGACTTCTGACCTTTGGCACAGAGGAGAAACACATGTACATCATTGGAGAAAACATCCATATTATCTCAGAGAAAGTGAAAGAAGGCCTGGCTGCTCGGGACCGTGAGTTCTTCATGGACCTGGCCGTCAAGCAGGTAGAGGCAGGCGCCAAGGCGATCGACATCAATCTCGGCCCGCGCAAGAAGGACTCGGCGGAGGTCTTCCCGTGGATTGTGGAAACGGTCGAGGCGGTGGTGGACGTTCCGCTTTCGATCGACACCACGAATGTGGACGGAA
>DASTFG010000495.1:0-2017 GCA_035708785.1 Anaerolineales bacterium | reverse complement strand
CATGAATCGATCCACCTGCGCTTCGGGCAGGGCATAGGTGCCCTCCGTTTCGATAGGGTTTTGGGTGGCAAGCACCAGGAAGGGGTTCGGCACCTGAAACGTCTCGCGCCCGATGGTCACCTGGCGCTCCTGCATCACTTCCAGCAGGGCGCTTTGCACCTTGGCGGGCGCCCGGTTGATCTCGTCGGCCAGCAGGAGATTGGTGAAGACAGGACCCAGCGAGGTGTCGAATTTACCAGTCTTCTGGTTATAGATGCGCGTACCGATCAGGTCTGCAGGCACCAGGTCGGGCGTGAACTGGATGCGCTTGAACTCGCCGCCGATCGCCTCCGCCAGGGTCTTGATCGCCATCGTCTTTGCCAGTCCCGGCACACCTTCCACCAGGATGTGGCCGCGCGCCAAAAGCGCGACGACCATTCGCTCCAGCAGGTGGTCCTGCCCGACAATGACCTTCTTCACCTCGTATAAGACTTTTTCCATCGGTGTGCGGTTTTCAGACTTCATTGGTTGAACCATTCGTGATCTCCTTCCATTTGAATTATGCCAAAACATCAAAAACGGAGACTAATACGGCGGCAGACCTGCCCCGCCCCCGGCAGCTACGTTGATCGGCACGGCGAATCCGATCCCGACGAAAAAGCTATCCTCCGTCGGGTTCAGGATCCCCGTAACGATCCCGACCACGTGGCCGCTCCGGTTCAGCAGTGGACCGCCGGAATTGCCGGGATTGATCGCCGCATCCACCTGGATCAGTCCTTCGATCTGCTGGTCTGTGTCGGGGGGCTGGAATGTTCGGTTAAAGCCCGAGATCACACCTGCGCTCATCGAGCTATAGAGACCAAAGGGATTGCCGACCACAAAAGCCTCATCCCCCACACGCATCGAACCCGGGTTTCCGAGCGTCGCCGGCACAAGGACCTGTGGACCCATGAAAGCGCGCAAAACGGCAATGTCGATCTCCGGCTGCGATGAAAGCATAACCGCGTTGGATTGCGTACCGTCTGCGAAGGTGACCGAAATATTGGATGCATCCTGCACGATATGCAGGCTGGTGAGAATGTCGCCCTGATCGTTGATGATCACACCGCTGCCGATGCCGCGCCCTGAGCGGCCGGCCTCGCCCGGGAAGTCTGTCTGAATGAGGACGAGCGAAGGCTGGATCACCTGATAGACCTGAGAAGAGTACGCCGGGCGCGGTGTGGCAGATGCCATGACGCTCACGATCGCCGTATTCACCTGTCCTTCCGTCAATGGCTGTGTTCCGGGGAAAAGAAAACGATAGAGAATGATTGCAAGCAAAGCAGCCAGCACGCCTGAGATAAATGGAACCGACGCCCTCACGCGCTGGCGAAAGCGCTGTACACGACCCCGCAGGATATCCATGCTTGAATGAGGTGGTTCGCCCATGTGTTTCCTTATATAATGAAAAGAACTGTTCTCAGCACGAACAGCCGCCCAATAAAAATTTGATGGTAATGACCGGACCAATCTTACTCACAAATATAGACCTCCTGGATTAGACCAATATGAGAAAAGTTGTCGTCATCATGAAGAAAACATGTACGCTGGTCATCTTCAGCCAGCCGGCATTTGCATATAATCCAGGAGCGTTGTACTGCATCGAAAATTCCTTCGCAAACAAAAATAGATGAAAATCATCGACCAGATCACGAGCCGGTTTATGGAAACGTTCGGGCGGATGCCCGCTCATATCGCGCGTGCGCCCGGACGAGTGAATCTCCTCGGTGAGCATGTAGATTATAACGATGGATTCGTCCTGCCTGCCGCGATCGACCGCGCCACGTACATTGCCTTCTCGCCAGCGGATTCTGACCAGACCACGCTCGTGGCCGCGGACTTCGACGAACAGGCTTTCTTCTCCCCGCCAACGATCCCGGCCAGGCTCCAGACGGACTCGACTCCCCTGCCCGAGTGGGCGCATTATCCGGCGGGCGTGATGTGGGCTCTGCTTGAAGAGGGCCTGCCTGTCCCGGCGCTGGACGCCGTCTATGCGTCA
>DASTFG010000494.1:0-3717 GCA_035708785.1 Anaerolineales bacterium | reverse complement strand
GGTTTTTATATGTTTTACTACATCGATGAGCTCGGGCTTGCCGTCGCGCTGGCAGCGATCATCAATGTCATCTATGCGGTCTGGGACGCGGTCAACGATCCACTGGCGGGATTCCTCTCGGATAATACGCGTACTCGTTGGGGAAGGCGGAGGCCATGGCTCTTGACCGGACTGCCCTTCTACGTGGGTATCCTGGTATTGGTTTACGCGGTGCCCAAACCCTTCCTTCAAGGAAATGCGTTATTCTGGTACGCGTTGGTGATATTTTTCCTGTTTGAAGCAGCCTATACGGTTATGTCGGTTAACTACAAAGCGCTCTTTCCGGAACTCTTCCAGGGTCTCCGGGAACGGGCGCGCGCAAGTTCAACCTACCAGGGTCTTGGCATGCTTGGCGAGCTTGTCGGGTTCGCTATCCCACCTTTTATTTATGCCAAGTTTGGTTTTGTTCCAATGGCAATGAGCTTTGCCGGGGTTGCTGGTATCGTGCTCTTCCTGGGGATCATCCGAAATCAAGAAGACCCAAAAGCCTTGAAAGCGCCCCCATTGGATCTGAAAGACGCTTTTGGGGAGGTGCTAAAAGACCGTCCCTTCTTGTTATTCGCAATTGCATTGACCTTTATGGCGTTTACAACTGGAGTGTATACCCTGGCGACCCCATTTTGGGTCAGGTACACCCTGGCAGCCAGTCCGCAGGGTACCTCACTCATTTTCGCGACCGTGTTTATCGTAGCGATTTTATCCGTCTCCATCTGGGGCAGAATTGTACGTATTCAGGGAATCAAACGAACCGTGCTGTGGTCTGTTGGTGTGATGTCTGCATCACCGATTATTTTGGGATTAGCATCCAACTTGGTTTTAGGCGTTATTGGCGCTGCAGTAGCTGGGGCAGGCCTGGGAGGGGGCAATGTCTGCCGCGAAATAATCATGGCCAATTTTGTAGATCGAAACCTGAAACGCACAGGTCACCGTCGAGAGGGAATATATTACAGCCTGCTGAGGGTCACAGCAAAGCTCACAAAGATTCTCCAATCGCTGGCTTTAGTGCTTTTGGGCCTGCTCTTTGGCTATGTCAGCGGTGAAAACCCGGGTCCGCAGCCAGAGAACGCATTCCGTTTTTTGATCAGCGTATTTCCCTTTGTTTCTACCTTCGTCGCCTGGCTCATTGTTCGCAGGCTCTCGTTTGAAAATCAGAAAGCATAACCACACCCGCGATATGCTAGGATGGACAGATTTGTGGTTTAATACATGGTGAGTTCAAGCCGAGGGAACAATTCCTCCCGCCGATCACAAGATACCCTTTGGTGAGTGACCCCCTTTGCCCACAGAGCTATTAGCCTCCAAACTCTTCATCCCACCACTCCGCCCGAGCCTGGTGCCGCGCCCGCGTCTGCTCCAATTATTGAATGAAGGACTGTCCACAAAACGCAAGCTGACTCTGATGTCCGCGCCAGCAGGATTCGGAAAAACCACCCTGGTGGTGGACTGGCTCAGGCAGACCGGCGTTCCGGCGGCCTGGCTGTCCCTGGATGAGGCGGACAACGACCTGCCGCGCTTTCTGACTTACCTGGCAGCCGCGTTCCAACAGGTAGACGAAGAGATCGGCGCGCCTCTTCTGAGCGCCCTCCGATCTCCACAACTTCCGGCGATCGAGCAGCTCCTGACCACTCTGCTCAACGAGATTGCTGGCAGGACGGATCCACTCATCCTGGTGCTGGATGATTATCACTTGCTCAGCGAGGCCACAATTTTGGAGACGATGAGGTTTTTGCTCGATCGCCAACCTCCTCAACTCCACCTGGTGTTGACCACTCGCGAGGACCCCGACCTGCCTGTATCCAAGCTGAGAGCCCGGGATCAGATCACCGAAATCAGAGCTCAGGATTTACGATTTACCCGGGAAGAGGCGGATACATTTCTGCGCGACGTGATGGGACTGGAACTCTCCATGCAGCAGGTGGCGGCCCTGGAGGGACGCACGGAAGGCTGGGCGGCCGGCTTGCAGCTCGCCGGACTGTCGATGCAAAAACAGGCTGACCTGAAGTCCTTCATCGCCGATTTCTCTGGCAGTCACCGGCATATCTTGGCCTACCTGACCGACGAAGTGCTGCAGCAGCAACCGGAGGACGTACGCGCGTTCTTGCTGCAAACCGCCATCCTCGACCGCCTCAGTGGTCCGCTGTGTGACGCCCTGACTGGACGGAAGGATAGTGACAGACGATTAGCCTATCTAGAGTCCGCCAATCTTTTTCTCATCCCCCTGGATGAAGAACGGCACTGGTACCGTTATCACAATCTTTTTTCCGACCTGCTGCGCAACCAGTTGTCCCGCTCGCAACCGCAATTGATCTCCGAGCTTCACCGCCGCGCCAGCCGCTGGTACGAGGAAAATGGGGATATCCAGGCCGCGGTCGAGCACGCCCTGCAGGATTCCGATCTAACGCGGGCGGCCTGTCTGATCGAGCAGCACACCCTTCCGAAGCTGTATCAGAGTCAGGTCACGATGGTGGTAGGCTGGTTCGATCGGCTGCCAGATGCGGTCCTGGAAGCTGCTCCCATGCTGTGCATTAGCAAGGCGTGGGCATTTGCTGTGATGCAGCGCGGCGCAGACAGGGAAGAGGTCATACGGGCCTTACACGCGGCAGACCAGGCCCTGGAGCGGGTGAACGCAGGGGAAGCGCTGCGTGCTCAGGTCGCCGGGCATGCGGCCAGCCTCCAGGCATTTTTACCGCAATCATCTGTACTGACGGGTAAAGACCCGGAAGCGCTCATCGCTCTTTCCCGGGAGGCCCAGCGGCTCCTGCCTGTAGAGGAGAAGGGCATCCACAGCGTCAACGCCCTGACTATGGGCGTCAGATATCTGGCGCTGGCCGATCTGGAGGCTGCCAGCCTGGGATTTAATCAGGCTCTGGAGGACGGGCTCGCGGGGGGAAATTTTTACGCTGCGATCTACGGGCCGATCAACCTGATCCAGAGCATACTCCCGGCTGGGCGCCTAAGGGAAGCGCTGCAGCTGTGCGAGGCGAATATCGACCGGTTCAACCGGATCCTGGCCGGTCAGTATTTCCCGCCGATCGGCGCACTCTATATCCTGAAAGGCAGCATCCTTTTGGAATATGACCGGTTGGTAGAAGCCGAGAGGGTCTTGACCGAAGGGCTCGAGCTGATCCGCTGGCTGGGGGAGTTTTCCGCTCACAAAAAAGGAAGCACGGCCCTGGCACGCTTGCGCGCCATCCAGGGAGATCGGTCAGCCGCGCTGACAGCCATACAGACCCTGGAAGAAACCTGGCCGGAGGGCGTCTTCCATACCCAGGCTTTGCGCCACCGCCTGTCGATGCGCCACTGGCCCGATGATCCGGATGTGCGGAAGGATGCCCAGATCTGGCTGAACCAGTCTGGGATCGAGTTCGCCGAGTTGCCGGTGATCCGCAGCCTTGACGCGACCGGTCAGACCCATTTCGAGAGCTATCTTGCCGCAGCCCATGTACTGGCGCGCCTGGCAAGAGCGAAGCCTGGCGCATACTCGCTTGACGACGTTCATGCGTACCTGGAGCGCCAGCAGGATTTCGCCGTATCACATGGATTCGTCAGCTGGGTAGTCGAGATTGCCATCGCTAGGACCTTGCTCTATGTGTCAACAGGGCAGAAGCAGAAAGCCCTGGAAACCCTCCGGCTGGCACTAAGTGCAGCAGCACCGACAGGGCTCTTCCGGGTCTTCCT
>DASTFG010000493.1:0-3922 GCA_035708785.1 Anaerolineales bacterium | reverse complement strand
GCGCTGGAACGCAACTCGCACGGGCGCGGCACACAGTTCGATACGCCCAGCCTGTTGGGTATTTGGGCGACCGCGCCGTATTTGCACGACGGCAGCGCCGAAACCCTGGCAGATGTACTTCGCATGGGAAAGGAACATAATGTTGCGGACGGAATCAGTGAAAAGCATTTCCATGACCTCATCTCATTCCTGCTGGCTTTGCCCAATGAATGAACCATGTCGCTGCGAGCGATGGTCGAGACGCAAGCAGTCGAGACCGAGCGAAGTAGTCTCCGTCGAGGCAAGGAGATTGCTTCTCGAAGATCGCAATAACATGCCGAGAAGTTTTGATTTAGATCGAGGAAGGTTTCAATGAAAAAGACCACCCTTTCCTTTCATGTATTTTCCTGCCTGATTCTACTGGCAGCCTGTGCTCCGGGACCCGCGCCGGTTCAGCCTTCACCCATCCCTTCCACTGAGCCAACCGTTGCAACAGATCCAGCCCCTACCTTTGAACCGCCTCCCAAAGTCGAGTTAGACGAAAACTTCTATTCCAACCCGCGGCGGTTGGGCGAAGCGACACAGGCGCATGAACTCTTGCAACCGCCTGAAGCAAGCCTGATTTCCTTGAACCTGATCGAGGGAGAGTATTTGGTTGAGGTGGTCGCGGAGCCCGGCGCGGTCCCGCCGAATGCCAGAGTGGTGATCGCAAATACCGAGACTCTTTTCTTCAAGCTTGTCAGTGCCGACGATCAGGGCGCTTTTCGTGAGATGGTTCACGGCTTCCCCGGCGCGCACATTCTGGTCAAGCAGGATGCGACCGGCGCGATACGGGCGTTCGATTCGATGGAAAACATGTCAAATGCAGCAGCGGGAGCGGACTACATCCTCGCGCCCGGGGTAATCCTGCAAATCCCGTTCGCGATCCGGGAAGATGGCAGGGTCCCGGTGGCAACCGGATTTTGTTGCGATCATATCGACGCACCCTGGATTCTTGAGGGTAGTCTCTCGTCGAATCACATCCGGCCTGGAGAGCGATTAAGTCTGGAGGGACGGATCACGCTCTTATCCGACAGGCCGCAGCCACCGGGCGGAGGTTCCCTCGAACTTTTCGCTTCCTATTTGAGCGACGAGGCAGGGCGCCAGATGGGCAGCATGGATGGGTTTGTATCGTCCCTGGTGACCCCCAGCGGACTGGCGATCGAGCGATCTCTCGGAAGCCAGCCGGTCGGCCCGCTGGTGGAAATTCCGCTGACCTGGCAAAAGGAGGGAGAGACCTGGACGGCTTCGGTCAACGGGATGGCAGAACTCCCTGAAAACTTTAGGGAGGGCCGCTACAGTCTGTTAGCCTGGATCTACAAGTTCTCGCACGCTCCACAAGTCTTCGCGCAGGGAATAGACGGTGGGTTGAACACGAGGTGCTGCAACGGCGAGCGGCTGACGATCCTGGAGGTTGGCGATCCCGCGCCTACGCGTCTCGCGGCGACCCTGCTGGCAGATACGCTCAGCGAAGGCTCGCGCGGCGGAGTCATTGCACAGGAAGATAAGGGCTGGTTCAATTTCAGCACGCGCACGGTGACGCATCATAACCCAGTCATCCCGCGCTTGGACGCGTTCGGAACGCCCTGGTCATACCAATTGGGTCCTTTCCTGCCCTTGGTGGGCGGAGTAGACAGGCATCCGCCGGCAAGACCTGCAATTGATTTCGACTTCAGCAGCGGCGAGCTCAGCATTCGAATCCAGCGCCCGGATGGTGAGATCGATTCGATTGGACCAAGCCCAATCACACGCATCGGCAGCGACACGCCGCGCACGCCGTGGTTCGACAACGTGTCCAGGGGCGGCGGAAGCCTGGGTGAAATACCGCAGCTGTTAGGCGATGGAGACACGCTCGCGTACCAATTTCCAATGAACGGTGATTACATGATCACACTCGAGGGGACGATCGACGATATTCATGGCAACAAGTTTGAAATCGCGGGCACTTACGCTCTGATGGTAGCAGAC
The DNA here is from genome assembly GCA_035708785.1 of Anaerolineales bacterium. Taxonomy (GTDB): domain Bacteria; phylum Chloroflexota; class Anaerolineae; order Anaerolineales; family Villigracilaceae; genus Defluviilinea. The sequence goes on along the minus strand of DASTFG010000493.1, from coordinate 1,936 downwards.
ATTCTCGATATCGAGACCGCCCTTCTGCCGGGCACTCCGTTCGAGGTGGGCGATTCCATGCCAATCGGCCTGTATGTGATGCCCGGGCTTCCGGCAGAGATTGTTTACACGTTGGCCACTTTTTACGCCAATGGAGAAATAGATGTGGACGAATACCGCGGCACCGCCAACGCGTTTGGCTGGTGGGATGGAGACGGACAGAGTCATCTCTTCGAAAAGCCCGGCGAATACCTTGTCGAAGTGGAAGCGCGCTTCCAGCGTGCAGAAAACCTGTGGATCGGCAGAATGACCTTCGGCAGCGTCATCGCTTCGCCCGAGCCTGCCATTGCCATGCATGGACGGCGCGGTGTAGACGGCCGTAGCTACCTTGCGCCAGTCTGGAGCTTCGATACTGACTATGGTACGGAGGAGCGCGCTCATTTCAATCTCCCCTATTTTTCCGGTGATGTGCTGTGGGGATCGTCTTATTTTACGAACCTGGATCTCCCTCCGGAAGTGCGGATCGCCGATGCCGCGATTGTGCGCTCGAGCATTCAAATCCTCGATCCGGTAAATCCGCTGGCACAAAAAGCCCTGGCGCAGGTCCGAAAGTCCGGCGGATATCAGGAAGCGATCAGCATGTCGGATATGGAACGCGGCGACCAGATTCCGCTGATCACATCCGCCGATCCCTCCTGGTGGAATGTGGGAATACACCCAGATGAAATTGACTTCTGGGCGTATCTGTATCATGCAGTCGAGCGTCCCGGTGTGCGCGTGCGTGAGCTTGTCAAGGGAAGTGATAGCGGCGTGGATTACTGGCGCTTCGACGATGCTTACCATCTGCAATCCGGCAACGGGATCGAAGGCGATTTACCCGGCGATTTCAAATTCATGTATGGCGGCGCGGTGCTGCGGGATGAAAAAACGGGAGAGGGCGAATATGCCATTTACGGCTCGGGCTGGGTGCATACGGAATACGACGATCCGCTGGGTGGACGCGTCATGCCGCCGTTCCAAGGCACGGCCGGCGGACCGAGCGGCGGTCCGCTGTTCACGATCTTCGAGACACCCATAGACATATTCTTTGTCCCATTGGCAGTACGACCAGGCATGGTGCTGGAACTGGGCGATAGGTTCCGGATGGCAGGTCCCATCATGCCTACACTGCCGAGCAAGGTGGAATACATCGTGATCGCCCCGGATGGAACCCGGCAAAACTTTGCAGGTGTCGCGAACACAGTCGGCTATTATTACCAACCGGACCACGACTTCATCCTGAACCAAACGGGCGAATGGACAGTGGAGCTGACCGTCACCCATGACGGCATGACCAGCGCCGGACCGGTGGAAGAGCCATACCCCACTGGAGGTCCGCTCACGCCCGATCTGCACACATTCAGCTTCTTCGTCGTCGAATCGGCAGCCGCCCGCTTGCCCATCTACACGGATCTCTCCGACCTCGAGTACCAACCCTGGCGTTATGACGTGGATTCGGCGGCGTTTGCGATGATCCTCCCTGAAGACCTGAAGGCAGACAAAGTCCGCATGGTCGCGACAATCCCGGGGATTGTCATTGCCGCTGAAGAGTTGAGTGTGAAAGACGGCCGTGTGGATTGGAGGCTGATCGGTCCAGCCCTGAACCGTAAAGTGCATAACCTTGATTACCTGCAAGGACTGGCCGATACCATAACAGTCACCTTCTCCGCGCAAGACGGTGACCAGGTGGCGGCTGGCAGTATCGTCATTCACGGCTCGCACGTTCCGCTGCCGTCCGCTCCTCCACAGACGCCAATAACCCATCGGACTCCGGTCGGGAACACCTTTGTGGTCACGGGCAGCGCCGATAGCGGTCCCGGCACGCTCCGGCAGGCGCTGCTTGATGCTTCAAGCTATGATGTAATCACCTTCGACGAGTCTGGCTTCCCGCCGGATGCGCCGGTCACGATCTCCCTCT
>DASTFG010000492.1:0-13200 GCA_035708785.1 Anaerolineales bacterium | reverse complement strand
GTCGATACCATGAACTTGGGCGCTATGAGTGGAATTATTTCGCTGGCGCAGAACAATCTGCCGCAGGATGAAAATTAGTTCAGAACTATGTAAAACGGAGATTACTATGAACACTCGTCTGACCACTATTGTTGAGCTTGTTCTTATAATTGGCGCCACCGTCGCTGGGCTTGCCCTGTGGAACCGGCTGCCCGATCCGATGGCGTCCCACTGGAACGTCAACGATCAGGTGGATGGCTACACATCCAAATTCTGGGGTGTGTTTCTGGTCCCTTCGATCACACTTGGAATGTTTCTTTTGTTCCTGGTGATTCCTCAGATTGACCCGCTCAAGGCGAACATCGCACAGTTCCGTGAAGTGTTCAACCTCTTCATCGTCCTGATGGTCGCGTTCATGATTTACATCTATGGACTATCCCTTGCCTGGAATCTCGGCTATACCGGCTTTAGGATGAGCGGAGCGATGCTGCCGGCCATGGGATTGCTTTTCATCTTCATCGGTTTTCTCCTGCGACACGCCAAACGCAACTGGTTCATCGGCATCCGCACGCCTTGGACCCTCTCCAGTGACCGTGTCTGGGACGAGACACACCGCATCGGTGCAGTGCTCTTCATGATCTCGGGTTTAATCGCTTTGATCGGCGGGCTGTTCGGCGGGACAATTGCCTTCTGGCTGATGTTTGTGCCACTGATGGGATCAACGCTTTTCCTCCTGGTCTACTCTTATGTGTTGTATCAGCGAGAGACAAAGTCATGAAGAAAACAGAGCAGGAGTTCAATGCCTGCTCTGTTTCACGTGAAACAAAGGGTCATAATGAACTCGATCATTGTAGTTGACAACTTACAGCGCCGTTTCGGGGAGCAAATCGCCGTCGATCAGATCACATTCAGTGTTGCGCCCGGCGAAGTCTTTGGACTCCTCGGTCCCAATGGCGCCGGTAAGACGACAACGGTCCGGTTGCTGAATGGGATCCTGCCGCCTTCCGGTGGGTCCGCGCGCGTGTTCGGATTTGATCCTGCCTCACAGGGCGAAAAGGTTCGCCGCCAAACCGGTGTGCTGACGGAGACGCCCGCTCTTTACGAACGTCTGTCCGCCCGAGAGAATTTGACGTTCTTTGGCACGCTCCAGGAGATACCCGAATCCGAGCTGGAAGGCCGCGTGGACGAGATGCTGGAGTTCTTCGAGCTTTCCTCACGCGCCACAGATAAGGTGGAAACGTACAGCAAAGGGATGAAGCAGCGTCTGGCGCTTGCGCGCGCGCTCATCCATAAACCCCCGCTCTTGTTTTTGGATGAGCCGACCTCGGGCCTGGATCCCGAGGCCGCGCAGCAGGTCAATGATTTGATCGCCGATCTGAGCCGCACCGATCGACAGACGGTTGTTCTGGCAACACACAACCTGTTTGAGGCACAACGGCTGTGTGACCGTGTCGCCATCATGAACAAGGGAAAGATACTGGCATTGGGGAGCCTGAAAGAGCTTTCTCGGAAACTGTGGCCCGCGACCTGGGTGGATATCGAGTTTCACGGGACACCGGCCAGTGATCCCCTGGCCGGTCTCAAGGATCAGCAGGGTGTCATCCAGGTGTCGGCTGAAAGTGAGCATGCAGCGGTCCAGGTCGAAAATGAGGAGGTGATCCCGGTGATTGTCAGCTACCTGGTTGAACAGGGCGCCTCGATCAGGAGAGTCAATCCGAGAGACTACACATTGGAAGACATTTACTTTGCTCTTCAGGCAGGTGACGTATGAACTGGCGATCGATCTGGGCAATCGCCCGCAAAGACTTGAAAGAGGTATCGCAGAACAAAGCCGCATGGGCGCCGGCCGTTATCGTGCCGCTAATCTTCGCCATCGTCATGCCGGTAGTGTTCACGGTACTGCCACAGGTCATACCGGTCGAAGATGTGGAGCGCGAGCTTGGAGACATAGAGACCCTGCTGAGGAAATTACCTCCGACAATGAGTGTGTGGTTCGATGGACTGGCGCTGGAACAGGCATTCATCGTGTATATGATGGGGTTCATGATCGCTCCCTTGTTCTTGATCATGCCGCTTATCTTCTCGTCCGTCGTCGGGGCCGAATCCTTTGTCGGCGAGCGCGAGCGTAAGACGATGGAAGCTTTGCTGTACACCCCGGCGACGGATCTGGAATTGTTCCTCGGCAAAATACTTGCAGCAGTGATCCCGGCGATTTTGCTTTCGTGGCTGACATATCTCGTGTATATCATCGTGGTCAATGTTGCGAGCTTCCGCCTGTTCGAACGGATCTGGTTCCCATTACCGACATGGTGGCCACTGATGCTCTGGCTCACGCCCGCCTTTGCATTGCTCGGTATTTCTGCGACCGTGCTGATTTCATCGCGTGTCAAGACGTTCATGGAGGCCTATCAACTAAGCGCTTCGCTGGTCGTGCTCGTGCTGGCACTGGTCGTTGGGCAGGCGACCGGCGTTTTATTTCTCGGCGTGGGTGCTGTTTTCCTGATCGGCTCCCTGATCTGGATCGTGGGTTCCATTCTGATCTATGTGAGCGTTCAAAACTTCAAGCGCAGTTCGCTGATTGCAAAATTGTAGGAGGCCCATTGAACAAGCCCTTCAACTGGAAACTCTTTTTGCTCCTGTGGATTGCCGCGGTATTCGGCGTGATCGCCATCGTGCCCTATTCGCTGGAACTTCAGAGCAGCACGTTGCAGAACCTGGAAATACCTGTTCCATTGCCGGTCCTGATCACGATTCAAATTGCCCAGAATGCCCTTATTCTTGGCATACTGACCGCGCTGGGACTATTCTTCGCCGGCCGAGTTGGTCTTGGGGCGCCGATTCTGGAGGCGCGATTGGGAGGCGAATCCGTCTCCGGCAAAGTCCGTGCGGTTCTGCCCGTCAGCATCATCGTCGGCGTGGTCGCATCCCTGCTCATCATTGGACTGGAGATTGCCGTCTTTCAGCCCGCGCTGCTTCGCGAACTCGGCGATTCGGCGGACTCCTTGAATTTGCAGACTGCTCAGCCCGACGCGTGGAAAGGGTTCCTGGCTTCGTTTTACGGCGGCATTGTGGAGGAGATCCTGCTGCGCCTCTTCGTCATGTCATTGCTTGTATGGCTTGGGTCTTTGATTAGCAAGACGGTAGAAGGCAAACCGACAAGCGCGGTGATTTGGGCGGCAAATATCCTCGCCGCCGTGCTCTTCGGCCTGGGTCACTTGCCAGCGACTGCGGCACTCGTCCCGCTTACGCCTCTGGTCATCACGCGCGCGATTGTGCTGAATGGACTGGCTGGCGTGGCGTTCGGTTATCTATATTGGAAGCGCGGGCTCGAATCTGCGATGGTTGCACACTTCTCGGCAGATATCGTCCTGCATGTGCTTCTCGCATTATAGGAGTCGAAAATGGCAGAGGAAATGAAACAATGGGAATACCGTGTCCAAACGATCGGCAGTATCTTTGGGACGAAGGATGAATACATCCAGGCAGCCCTGGATGACTGGGGAGCGGAAGGCTGGGAAGCCATAAATGTTTATACCCCTTATGGAAGCGGCAAGGTTACTATCGTTGCGAAGCGTCTGCTGACCGAGCGAACACGCCGTATGAGGTCTATGCCACAAATATCTCGTAATTTTTGATCTGAAAGGAAGGAGACCTGCCAGACGGTATTCCTGGGTGGATGAGTTGTCTATACAAATTAGGCAGGAGTTTCCTATTCCAAGCGGGTAAAATGAGAAGATGCGCAACAGCCTGCTGGTGGCAATCCTTATTCTTTCGTTCATCCTGGGGGCCTCCCGGCTCACCCGCGGCCATGAATGGGGAGATGACTTTGCTTCCTATATCATGCAGGCAAAAAGCATTTTGAGTGGCGAGACCGAGGAGTTTGTCCGGGAGAATGCGTTCACCATTTTTGAATCGTCTGCGCAGATCGGCCCGGTGGCTTATCCTTGGGGCTATCCACTTGCCCTGGTTCCCGTCTATGCAGTCAAAGGCAACCACCCGCTGGCCCTGAAACTGCCGGGGTTATTCTTCTTCGGGGGATTTTTGATTTGTCTCTATTTATTGATCAGGAACCGCCTGACATGGGGCGAGAGTCTGCTCCTCGTGGCCCTGTTCGCCTTCAACCCGATGCTGATCGATTTCCTCGACCAGATCCTTTCGGATATCCCCTTTTTATTCTTTTCGACCTTCGCTCTGGTACTCATGACGAATGAGAGCCAGCGCGGTACGCTTCAATTTGTGCTGCTCGGCGGTGTGATCGCTTTTGCCTTTTTCATCCGGACGACGGGAGTCCTTTTGCTCGCCAGTTTTCTGGCTGTGGAAGCCTTCCGGCTTTGGAGGGGACAGGCCGACCGCGAATCCAACAAGAGGATCCTGTGGGGTATAGTCATTGTCTCCGCCGCATTCGGATTGCTATGGGGCATCTATGCTTTGGTATTCCCGGGCGGGGGCGAATCCTATTTTGCCCAGTACCGGGCCTTCCGGCTGGAAACCATGCTCGGTTTTATCATCGCTTACTTCGAGTTGTTCAGCCTGTTTTTCGGTGAATCCGTCATCTGGAAATACATTTATTATTTGCTTTTCGTCTTTGTTCTTATCGGGCTTTGGATCAGGCGAAAAGAAGAGCCGGTCTTTATCGTCTTTTTTTCGCTCTGGATGATCCTGCTCGTCAGCTGGCCTTACTGGCAGGGACCGCGCTTTATCTTTCCGCTCCTGCCGCTCTTTATCTATTTCGCGCTTCAGGGAATGAAGATGGCGATCAACAAGCTGCCCGGCCGGTACCGTCTGGCAGGTCAGGGAATTTTTTTTGCCTTCTGGCTCTCAATTCTGGCTGTCTTCCTTTTCAATTCAAGCCTCAGCGCCTATATCAATCTGAGGGATGATCGCAGCATCAACGGTCCCTATGATCCGGTCAGCGGCGAAGTATATGCTTTTCTCCAGGAAGAGACGCCGTCCGACAGTGTCGTCGTGTTTTTCAAGCCGCGCGCCATGCGGCTGATGGCCGATCGCGATACGCTGATGATTTACGAATGCAGTGGGCTGTCCAAGGGAGATTATGTCGTTCTCAGCAAGAAGGTCGGGGAAAATAATCAGATCCCCCCGGAACAAATTAACACGTGTTACCTGCCTCTGGAGCAGGTGTTCGATAACCGCAGGTTCGTCGTCTATGAAATCATGAAATAGGCCGATTCTAGAGTAAAATTCGACCATTCATCTTCAACCAGAGAATGTGTTAATTTCCACGATCCTTCTCTGCAGAAGAATGCCTCTTAGAATCAAAAGCGCCTTGTCCCTCTCGGCAGGCGCTTCTCCTTTCCGACTTGCAGACTACCCAACTAACCCAAATGCATCGGCATGATCACGTGCAGGAACTGGTCATCGCCGACCGGCCTCACCACGCCCGGCGCGTTCGGCGCGGAGGTCTCGAGGGCGACGTTGGGCGTACGGATCACCTCCAGGGCCTCGCGCAGGAACTTGACGTTGAAGGCGATCAGCAATCCCCCGCCATCCACTGTGGCTTCGACAATCGTTTCGTTCTTGCCGGTCTCCTCCGAAGTGGCGGAGATCTCCACCTCGCTCGGCTGCATGTCACCCTGGGCGGTTTTGATGTTGAAGCGCGCCACGTTCGAGCCCTCGCGCGCGAAGATCTCAGCCTGCTTGCAGGCCTTCAACAAAGAGGAAGTCGAGACCAGCGTGCGTGATTTATAGGAACGCGGGATGATCTGCTGGTAATCGGGGAACGTGCCGTCGATCAGTTGGGAAACGACTTCCACATCCTTGACTCGGAAGATCACCTGGCCGCGTCCCTTGGGCAGGACCATATAGATCGGCTCTTCGCTGTCGGTCGCGACGCGCGCCAGCTCCTTGAGGGCCTGGGCAGGGACAATCGCAGAAATGGGGGCCGGTGAAGGCGAAGAAAGAACCGCTTTTCGCACCGAGAGCCTGAATCCGTCGGCGGCGGCCATCGTCAGCTTATCCTTGTCCACCTGGACCAGCACGCCCATCAGTACGGGCCGCGCCTCGTCCGCAGAGGCCGCGAAAGCCACCTGGTGGATCATCTCGCGGAAATCGCCCACATTGATCTGCACCGCGCCCTCGAAGTCGGGGACGGGCAAGGGCGGAAACTCCTGCGCGTCGATGCACTTGATGTCGTTCGTCGACGTGCCACCGCGCACGTTCAGGGTCTGCGTCGAAGGATCAAGCTTTAGCAGCACCTGGTCGCTCGGCAGTGTGCTCACCAGGTCAGAGAAGGTGCGGGCGGGCACGGTTGTCGATCCCTCTTCTTCGATGCGCGCCGGCACCCAGCAGGTAATGCCCATCTCGAGATTCGTCGCCGAGAGGCGCAGGCGTCCCTCATCGGATGCGATCAAAACATTGGCCAGCACAGGCAGCGTGCTGCGCGGCGAAACCGCCTTTGAAACAATACCAAGACCACGAGCGAGATTTTCTTGTAGGACTGTTACTCTCATGGTAGATCTCCTCGATTCAGTAAATGATGACGCCACAATTTTACATCATTATACAAGGTGATAAAAATAGCTGTCACCTTAAAAATCGTATTTAGAAGCCGGCAACCAATGATACGCCGAACGATATTAACATCAGCAGCAGGATCAATCCAAATAGAGCGGCAAAGAGATACACGACGAACATCCACGGGGAACGGCCTGTTTTCTGTGTCCGGATCTCCTCACCTTCTGCCAATTGCTGCACGGACTGCGCGGCCTGCGCCGCGTCCTCTGTCCACACGAGACCGTTCGCATCATCCCGGACGATGATCCTGCTCCCGCCAAACGAACGGATCCACTCTGGCGCGTCGACCGCCAGGCTCCCGTTCAGGACGACGGCATTAAAGCTTCCCTGCGGCCTCTCCGAGGCAGTCGTCACAGTGACCGGCGCGTTCGGCGCGAACTTCGTCAACGCGGCTCTGACCGAGTCCACAAAGCCATCCCCTGAGTCGATGACCAGTACGTGGAAGGCGCTCTGCTTCTCGGCCAGCGTATCTGCCGTGGAGGCCCCATCCGCTCGCAGGACGTTCAGGTGGTAGAGGAGCACCACGCCGAACAGGAAAAGCAACTGGATGAGATTGAGAATGTCGTTTACAAAACTGCTTCCCGCATCGCCCGTCAAGACGACCCGAATCAATTGATAGACCAGGCCCACCGCCGTGGCCATGCCTCCAATCACCGAAGCAAACAACACAAGATAAAGATAGGTCTTGCGAAGGACAGAGCGGCGCGCATGATCGCCCAGCTCTCCTGGCATCAGTGCTTCAGTCTGGACCGGCCGCCACATGGCCAGCCAGAGCGGCAGCCCGACGATCAGCGAGGAAATCGATGCGGCCAGGCTGTTCCGCATTGCGTCGCTTATCAAAAGACCGGAACCGGTTGCCATATCGATCATGAATCGAAACAGCGTGGTGACACCCAGGAACGCGACCACCAGCCCGATGAAGGAAAGAATGTAGTAATACAGGCGCCTCATCCCTGCCTGGCGGACCGGATCCGCCACGGCTTCGATGTGGCGGTTGAGCCAGTAGCCGTAGTAGGCCCAGACCACGCCCAGCGGGATGCCAATAGATGCGGGCCCGCCGATCCGTCCTGTAACTTCGGCAAGGGTCATAGCCTGTCCAAGCAAGCGGAGCAGAATCGTGTTTACGATTGTCCAGGCAGCGGTGATCACGGTAACGACTCCGCCAAGGGCAAGCAGGTAGAGAACGCCCAGGCGGAGAGTCGAATGCATTTCCGCGGGGTCAGACAGCGAGTCCTGGATGATGCGCCAGGAGTAGACCCACACGGGAGTCCCGACGAAGAGCAAGGCAATACCGTTGACCGCCACCTCGCGTCCCAATTCCCCCAGAACATCCCCCGGGATGTAAAAGACGAAGCGTAAGATCTGCTGCACGCCGAAGACCGTCATCAGCAAGCCATATAGCATCCAGATATAACGGTAAAGACGGCGTACATCGGCGAAGTTTTCTTTGTCGGGGAGGGTCGCCCATTCATTGCGCAGGATATTCCAAAAGTAGGCCGCGACAATGCCGTTCATCACGATGGCAATCAGGTTGTCCGCGAGCGTCTGCTGGCCGAATCCCCCAAAGGCGCGGCCAACTCCCAGACCGGCAAGCTGAACAAACGAACGGTCGATGAACGAAAGAGTGTTTTGGAAGATCGGGACGAGTGTGGCGAGCAGGATGGCATAGAGAAAGACTGCCCGCAGGCTGGCTGTCTTTTCCTCTTCCTCGCGGGCAGAGGCGCGCTGCGCCCACAGCCAGTGGATCAGGAAGATCGGCACGCCGACGAGGATCAACGCCAGGGCCTGCGCGAGTGCATCTGCCCCGCCCGAGACGGTCTCAGCGACTATGGAACGAAGGAGGCCGATCAGCCCCCATACCACGACTTCGATACTGATGAAGGCAACGAGGTAGAAATAAAGACGGCGAATGGATTTCATCTTGGCTGTTCCTGGTACCAGCCGAATTCCCAGAAATAATAGCCCGGCATGGAGGATAACTTCCAGGCGCCGTCCTGCCTGACGAGGATGGCGCGCTGCACATCGCGGTATCCTGATGAGAATGGGTCGCTGGGATTGTAGATCAACACGACCTCCACCGAGGCAGTTTCGCCATTGACCTCGGATCGCCCGATATCCACGGTTGCATTCTCCGGGTTGACAGTGCCTCTCAGAAAGTCATTGCGGAAACGCTCGTAAGCCGGTTTATGTTCGAGGTCAGCCAGATAGCCATACGCCTTCTCATAATCCTTATTCAATATGGCTACCACGTAGTTATGTACCACGCCCTCAGGAGCGTCTTCGGAAATATATGATTGCGTACCCGAGCGTAAAAAGAAAACCGCCAACGCGATGACCACGAGAACCGCAATACCGATCAGGATTCCCGTGAGAAAACGATCCTGCCTCATATCGACCTCCAAGCAGCTTATATGAATCCATTGTATAGGGTTAACAGACAAATGACAAGCAGGCGATGTGCTAAAAAGCCGCCCATTCTTATGGAGCTGCTCCCGCTGTTACACGGATCACGAATTTCTATTTCCCGGAGTCAGGCAAGACCAACGGAATATCCAAAAATGGATGTTTCACGACTTGCACAGACAGGCAATAAGCTTCTGCAATCATTTCGGGCTGCAGCACTTCCTTTGGTTTCCCCATCGCTTTGATCTTTCCTGCGACCATCAGGGCGATACGGTCTGCGTAATGCGCGGCAAGATTGAGATCATGCAACGCGACAAGCACGGCGAGCTGATCCTTATGTGCTAGCTCAGATACCAGCTCCAGCAGATTGACCTGATATTGCAAATCCAGATGTGCGGTGGGCTCATCCAGCAACAGGATCGGCGTGGACTGGCAGAGTGCTCGTGCCAGCAGCACGCGCTGCTGCTCGCCGCCGGAGAGCTCGCCGACGCGCCGTTCGGCGAGGGGAAGCGCGCTGACGCGTCCCAGTGCCTCGCGTACAATTTCCTCATCTCTTTTAGATGGCTGGCCGAGAAAATTCATATGAGGTGTGCGTCCGAGCAGGATCGTCTCCCACACGGTAAACGCGGGAGGCAGAGAAACGGCCTGGGGCACGGTGGCCACATAGCGAGCGCGTCGAATCGTCGAGAGGGATGCGAAGTCGTCTCCGTTCGTGCGGACCTGACCGGTATACGGGATCACCCCGCTCACCGCGCGTATCAGCGTCGTTTTGCCCGCGCCGTTCGGTCCGATCAGCGCAAGGACTTCGCCGCTCTGCACGTCCAGGGAAACGTTATGCAAAATGCGGCGGATGCCATAGTGGACGGAGAGGTTTTGGATTTTGAGCATAATCTTTTATCGTTAATGATCCTTCGACTGTGCCTGCGGCTCCGCTCAGGACGGAGGATGATCAAATATCAAATACCAATACAAGGCAATCTCGGAAGCGTTAGGCAGATTCCTGTAGGCGTATAAATCAAACCCGCCAAGGACAAAACCGCATTTTTCGTAAAACTTACAGGCAGGAACGTTGTTATCCTGCGTTTCCAATGTGATACCGGGGAAGTTCTGATGTTTTGCCCATTCGATTGCGCGGTTCATTAATGCGCGCCCGACCCCCATCCCTCTAAATTCAGGAGAGACGACAAGTTCTTCAAGATAGGCGAATTTGTTCCACCAGGAAACGAGTTTTATTTGCCCGGCGGGCTTCCCCTCTACATCGGCGAAGAAAATGACTTTTTGCGGGTTGTCAATGAAGGTGGTGTAATCCTCGGCGTCAACGTCGAGGATTTTTTCATACGGCTCCACAGGAACGACCGAATAGGATATCTTGTTACGCTGAATATGAAGCATGAGGTGGGAGCTCACCATGGAGTTGCGATTGAAACTGTCCACCTGATGAAGGGATTGCGAGTCCATTTGACGAGTTTGAATCTCCATAGAAACCTACTTGATGATCGTCGGAATACCGGCAGCCATCCATATCACCTGATCGGCGGCGCGCGCCAGTTGCTGGTTGGCCCAGCCCAAACCATCTCGATAGACGCGACCCATCTGGTAAGGAGGGACAAGTCCCAGACCGACTTCGTTGGAGATAATAATCCAAACTTGTTTGCCTGCCCGGATGCCTGCGATCAACTCGTCCACTTCCTTTTGAAGGGCTTGTGTGAATGAGACTTCATCTACAAGATCATCCTTGACGAATTGCATCAAGAGATTTGAAACCAGCAGTGTCATGCAGTCCAGAATCACGACCTCTGTTCTAATCTGCTGCACATATGAGGCAATCTCAAGTGGCACCTCGAGCGTTTCCCAGTGCGGCGGCCGATCGGCACGGTGTCTCTGAATGCGGGTAGCCATCTCATCGTCCAGGGTCTCCGCAGTGGCGATGAAGGTCACAGATCTACCCGTTTCTTGTGCGAGGCTTTGTGCATAAGAGGATTTTCCGCTGCGCGCGCCGCCGAGGATAAACGTCAACCGAGGTGAAAAATTTGCTGTCATTACTTTACGGCAAAGACCAATAAGACAACGGTCTCGACAATTTCAACGATCATGCCGAGCACATCGCCTGTCACACCGCCGATGCGGGATTTTGCCAATTGTAATATCAGAGCGGCCGCGCCCGCGCCAAGTAGCAAGGAAACGACGCCTCGTACCTCCAACACGAACGCCAGGGCTATCGGCAGCACACCGCTCACAAGAATGAACGAGCGCTTCAGCCCCGCTGAAAAGTCCGCGCCCAGACCGCCAGGACGCGCAGATGGAAGCAGACCGGCCGGCAGGATGCACCAGCGCGCCAGGGCTGCCGCAAGCAGGATTCCAAAACTCGCCGCGTAGGTGAGTGATACCAGGGCCGCGGCTTTGAGCAGCAAAACCAATATTAAGCCAATTACAGAAAACGCGCCGAGATGCGGGTCTTTCATGATCTCGAGCCTGCGCTCTATCGAGGCACTGGCCAGCAGCCCATCACAGCAATCGGCGAGACCATCCAGATGCAGTCCACCGGTCCAGGCTACCCAGGCCGCCAGCGCAAGGATACCGGCCACCAGCGGAGGGAACACGAGAATCGCACCGCGCCAGACGAGCCACGTCAGGGCGCCGATAACCAGCCCGACCAGCGGGTACCAGAGGGAGGCGCGCCCGCTGTCGCCTGCCGACCAATCGCCGGGAAGTTTGACTGGGAGCGTGGTCAGCAGACCAAAAGCGATTCGCAGAGTCCGCATTCGAAGACTCACCACAGTCCCTGGTGCTTGGCTCGCCTCAGCACCCAGAGAAAAAACGGCGCGCCCGCTAATGCTGTGACAATGCCGACAGGCAATTCCCGCTGCGCCAGCACGATCCGGGCCAGCACGTCTGCGAACAGCAAGACGGCTGCACCGCCGATAATGCTGAGCGGGATTAGGCGGCGATAGTCCACGCCCCACCAGATGCGCACAATATGCGGCACGACCAGCCCGACGAAGCCGATGATCCCTGCAAACGAGACGGCCGCCGCGCTGACCAGGGAGGCGGCCACAATAATGATGAACTTGGCGCGCCCCACATTCAGTCCCATTTGCATCGCCTGGTCGTCGCCGAACTGCAGCAGATTTAAGGCATACCCGGTCAAGACCAGCGTCGTCATCCCGATTGTTAGATATGGAATGAGTGCGAGCGTTGCCTCCCAGCTGACCAGGCTCACACCTCCCAGCAGCCAGCCAATGGCACGCCGCACCTCGCCGGTGGAGCGCAGCATGAGAAATGAGGTCACCGATGTGGCAAAGGCAGAAACTGCCACTCCGGCGAGGATCAAATTGGTGGTGGGGACACTTCCACCAACATGCGCAAGGCTGTACACAACATACACAGTCAACAGGCTGGCGATGAAGGCGGCAAGCGGAACAGCCAGTAAACCCAGCGGGGTATACGGCCACCTCATCGACATCGCAACGACGGCACCTAGTCCCGCGCCTGAAGCCACACCGATCAGATAGGGATCGGCCAGCGGGTTGCGGAATAATCCTTGATAAGCAGCGCCGCTGCCTGCCAGTGCAGCGCCGACCAGCCCGATCAGGACCGTCCGCGGCAAGCGGATATCCACGAGAATGGTGCGAAATGTTTCGTTGAATCCAGCCCCGGACAGAACTCGCCATAACTCTTCGGGTGGAATGAACACCGAGCCGATCGCCAGGCTGAGGACGAGCATGATGAGCAGTGCAAGCAAAGAGATGATAAAGGGATTGCGCATGGGTTTGTCGGGGATGCCACTGGCCGCCCGTACAGCCTATTCGAACAAACCGGGCCTCAACAGTTTCGCCAGTTCCTCGAGCGCATCGACGAGTCGCGGACCGGGACGGCTCACCAGGTCATCGTTGAATGGCAGAACATTGCCGTTCTTGACAGCACTCAGATTTTCCCAACCGGGGCGCTGCGCGACCGATTCTGGCGTGATGCCATATCTCGCATCTCCAAGGATGATGAATGCCGGGTCTGCAGCAACGACCTGTTCCAGGCTCATCTGGAGATATCCTTCCAGGTCGGCGGCAATATTGGATCCACCGGCGCGCTCGATCAATTGGCTAATGAATGTGCCTCTGCCCGCCGTATAGGGCTTGGCTGGGTCGGTGGCATCCAATTCATAAAACACGCTGGGCCGGGAACTGAGCGGGGCGATTTTCTCGTCTACCGCGGCGACGCGTGCTTCGAGCGATTCGATCAATGTGGCCGCTTCGGTCTCATGTCCGGTCAACTGAGCCACAAGCTCGATGT
>DASTFG010000491.1:0-3840 GCA_035708785.1 Anaerolineales bacterium | reverse complement strand
CTCTCCGGCTCCGTCGAGCGCATCACGTACTACAATCCTGAAAACGGGTACACAGTCCTGCGTCTGCGCCCCGACTCGCGGCGGAATACACCGGCCACACACGATGGCCTGACCACGGTCGTGGGCAACCTTCCGGAGCTTTCTCCCGGGGAGCACCTGCGCCTGCAGGGATACTGGGACAAGCATCCCAGGCATGGTTCCCAGTTCAAGGCGGAAGTGTGTGAGCAGACCCTCCCCGCCACCGTCGCGGGGATTGAGAGCTATCTCGGCTCGGGCCTGGTCAAGGGCATCGGTCCGAAACTGGCCGCCCGCATCGTCGGGCGCTTCAAGGAGCAGACTTTCGACGTGATCGAAGGGCAACCGGCACGCCTGTTCGAAGTCCCGGGCATCGGCCGGGACCGCGTCCACAAGATCAGCGCCGCCTGGCAGGAGCAAAAGCAGGTCAAGGAGATCATGGTCTTCCTGCATGGTCACGGGGTCAGCACGAACCTGGCGGTCAAGATCTACAAGACCTATGGAGACGCAGCCCTCGAGACCGTCCAGAAGAATCCCTACCAGCTCGAACGCGATATCCATGGCGTCGGGTTCAAGACCGCCGACCGGATCGCGCGGGCCCTCGGCCTGCCTCCCGAGCATCCCTCGCGCATCGAGGCGGGGATCGTCTTCGCCCTGAATGAGCTGACCGACGACGGTCATGTCTATGCGCCTAGGGATTTGCTCACCCAAAGGGCCGCCGGGCTGCTGGAGGTCGCTCCCGAACAGATCGCGCCCGCGCTGGATCGCCTGGCCGAAGAGGAGCGCATCCGCCCGGATCTGGTTCCTCTCGCCGGTGAAAAGGCCGAAACGGGTTCACGCGCCCTCGCCGAAGCGCAGGCCGCTTACAGCACCCCGGTCATCTACCTTACTCCACTGTATTTCAGCGAGAAAGGTGTCGCCGAGCGATTGAGGAAACTGGTCGATGCACAGCAGGAAGCAGACGTAATCACACAAATCCCTCTCTCCGTTGAGAATTTGTCCGAAGAGCAGCGATCCGCGCTCGATATGGCGCTGTCCCACCCGGTCAGCATCCTGACCGGAGGCCCAGGGACAGGCAAGACCACCTGTCTGAAGGCGCTGATCGCCGCGCTCGAGGCCCGTCACAGGCGCTATGCCCTCGCCTCTCCCACCGGGCGGGCCGCCAAGCGCCTTTCCGAAGCCACAGGACGCGCTGCCCGCACGATCCACCGCCTGCTGGAGTATTCGCCGGTCGAGGGCTTCAAGCACAACGAGAAGAACCCGCTTGACGTGGACTTCCTAGTGGTGGACGAGGCCTCCATGCTAGACCTGGTGCTGACCCACAACCTGCTCAAGGCCTTGCGACCGGGCACGCAGGCCCTGTTCGTCGGCGACGTGGACCAGCTCCCATCGGTGGGCGCGGGCGATGTGCTCAGGGACATGATCCGCAGCGGGATCGCGCCGGTGACGCGGCTGACGGTCATTTTCCGCCAGGCAGCCCACTCACAGATCATCACGAATGCCCATCTCATCAACCAGGGCAAGTTCCCGCAGTTCTCCAGGGATGGGGGCGACTTCTACCTGTTCCCCGCCGAAGATGCCGCCGCAGCCGCCGATTGGGTGGTGCAGGTGGTGAGCGAACGCATCCCGCAAAAGTTCGGCTTCGACGCGATCCAGGAAATCCAGGTGTTGTCTCCGATCTACCGCGGACCTGCCGGCGTGACCGCGCTGAACGAGCGCCTGCAGGAGAAGCTCAACCCTCCAGGCTCGAACAAGCCCGAGCGCAAACTCTACGGGACGAGCTTCCGCCTCGGCGACAAAGTCATGCAGACGCAGAATAACTACGATAAGGAAGTCTACAACGGCGATATCGGCTTCATCCGCTCGATCGATATCGTTGAGCAGACGCTGAAGGTCGATTTCGATGGGCGTCTTGCTCCATACGACTGGAGCGAAGCTGACCAACTTGTGCTGGCTTACGTTGTCTCCGTGCACAAATCCCAGGGCTCGGAGTTTCCCGCAGTGGTGATGCCGGTCGTGACCCAGCATTACACCATGCTCCAGCGCAACCTGCTCTACACAGCGGTCACCCGCGCCAGCAAGCTCTGTGTGCTCTCCGGCAGCCGCCGGGCCATCAGCATGGCTGTCCGCAACCACAAGGTCGCGAATCGCTTCACGGCGCTTGAGTGGCGGCTGCGTATCAGAGATTAAGAATCAGATGCCTTCCTTGACTTTCCGCCGTACTTGTGCTCGATCTCTTTGATCTGCCGCATCTGGCGCAGATTCCATTCATCATCGCTGTACGGCGTTTTGAACCATGCATCTAGGATCTCTTTAGCAATCGCCTCCGGTGTGGCCCGCAGGCTGAGTCCCAGGACATTTGCATGGTTCCAGATCCGGGCACCGCTGGCTGTCTCGGCATCGTGACAGAGGGCCGCGCGAATGCCGGGGACCTTGTTCGCGGCGAGTGTACAGCCTGTCCCCGTCCAGCACATGACAACCGCCTCGTTCGCCTCCCCTCGGGCGACTTGCTCGACGGCCTGAAGGGTTACATCCGGCCAGTCTGCTTCCTGGCCGGGCTCAGGGCCGAAATATTCCACTTCATGGCCGCGCTTTCGAAGCTCTTCCATCACTGCATCGACAAGATGCGTTCTTTCATCTGTGCTCACTGCGATCTTCAACTTGTCACCTCCTGATAAATGTTTTCATTTTCAGTACTCTCACAAGAGTAGATAGGATACCCGAAAACAGAAACGCGGGCTTGCGTCCCTGTTTTCGGGCCTCTCTCGGTCGTTTCCTGATCCATTGATACTTCGCACCCTTATATTAAACCAATCGGGCGAGGCTTTCCAGCCTCGCCCTGCTGTTACAGGTTATTTCTTGGTTCTGATCGTAATCGACTTCGGTTTGACTTCTTCCGATTTCGGCAGGGTGATGATCAGGACACCGTTCTCAAACTCGGCATTTGCCTTGTCCGAGATCACGCCGACCGGAAGCGCCACCGAGCGCTCGAACGAACCCCAACGGCGCTCGCGGATGTGCCAGGCTCTGTCCTTCTGCTCGTCTTCCTGTTTCACTTCGCCCCTGATGGTCACGACCGGCGCGGTCGTGTCGCCGGGCACGTTGATCTGCACATCCTCGGGCCGAATGCCCGGGAGCACAGCCTTTACGACGACATAATCGTCGGTCTGGTACAGATCGATGGCGGGTGAAGACCAGGTGGATCCACCGTCTCGAACGAGGGAGAGCGGATGGGTGAACGCGTCATCGAAGAGACGATCCATGGCTTCACGCAGGGTCATCATCTCACGAGCGGGCTCCCAACGAGTTAAGTTAGACATAGCAAACACCTCCTCCCACGAAATGTATTATTGTTTTTTCGGCCCTATATATAAAAAGATTTCGTTAAAAAAGCAAAAGCCGGGCATAAAAAATCCGTCAGAAATTTTCACCACTCCGTTCAGATCGTCAACCCAGTATCAGGTGATAAATCAAAATTAAGAACAGCCCTTGAGAAGGACTGTTCATTGTGACCCCGGAGCGATTTGAACGCTCAACCAATTGATTAAGAGTCAACTGCTCTGCCATTGAGCTACGGGGCCAATCATGCGGACGGTATTATACCCGATGAGGAACACGTGTCAATAAGTCACGTATGTTCAGCAGAATTATTACGCCCTGCCGGCGAGCCCGGCAGGGCGTTCTATGAGAGTCGATGGCTGATAAAGATCTAGCCTTCCGAGTTATCTTGCCTCCAGCTGACGGACAAAGACATCACGCACCGGCGCAAACTTGAACTCCTTCAACAGGGCCCGCAGCCGGCTTTCAGTCTTGGCTATATTAACA
>DASTFG010000490.1:0-5955 GCA_035708785.1 Anaerolineales bacterium | reverse complement strand
GAGTGGATCGGCCTGAGCCCAGTTTACTCCCTGTCTGGCGCAGCGCGCCCCACAAAACGGACGTTCCCTTTATGGCTCGAGAATCCAGCCGCTGAGCGCAAACGGCCCGGAGTGACCGTTGCGATAGGCTTCCCAATGTCCCACGAGTCCTTCGTAGCCGCCGCTCCCATGCGCGACGCCGCGGTAGAAATACTCACCGCCTTCCGTGATCTCGCTGGTAAAAGTGCCATCCCACGCCCCGCCCTCATTTTCGATGTGGAAGGTGCCCCACAGGTGACCCGCCAGGCCAAGCTCGGAAGAAGGCGCGGGCCTGAAATTACCGTTACTGACGATCGTTTCCTGACCGGTGACACGCGGGTCGGTGCCGACATCGTTATAGGTCTCGACTATCCCGCGCGCAAGAACGTTGCCGCTGGGAAGAAATGTCCACTCGCCCGCATCGAGCGTCTCGCCGAAATTCGATGTACCTGTGAACGGTGTCCTCTGAGCCCCCGCCAACGCCGGGGATGGGTAGAGCAGGACAGCCGCCAGAACGAACACGAGCATGGACAAGAATTTAGGATGTTTCATGGTTTTCTCCTTTAGGAATATGAGTTGATCTCAGTCTAGCATCGAGTGCGTTTGAAAACTTGACATAATTCCCCGAAAATTCCCCAAAGATTCCTGTCCACGATATACTTGCCGTCAGGAAGAAACCTTGCGTCCACCTGCCGTTTCACCGGAAAGATTTTCCACCTTTGGCGAGCTGCTCAAATACCTTCGCAAACGCGAGGAACTCACCCAGCGCGAGCTCGCCCTTCTTGTGGGATACAGCGATACGCAGATCAGCCGTCTCGAGCAGAATCAACGTGTGCCCGATGCGGCAACGCTCAAGGCCTTGTTCGTCCCGGCTTTGCATCTGGCGCACGAGCCGAACTGGGTGGAGCGCCTGCTGGAACTTGCCAGACAAGCACGCCCCGGGGGATTGCCTGAAACCGGGAAGACGCTCAGCCCGAACAACTTGCCCGCTGCCCTCACCACATTCATCGGGCGCGAAAAAGAACAGGCAGAGATCCTCCAATGGATTGGCACCCATCGCCTGGTGACGCTGACCGGCGCGGGTGGCGTCGGCAAAACGCGGATATCGCTGCAAGTCGGCGAACAGGTTCTGGATCAGTATCCCGACGGGGTCTGGCTGGTCGAACTGGCGCCCCTCAGCGACCCCGAACTCGTAGCGCAGACTGTGGCCTCCGTGTTTGGGATCCTCACCCAATCTACATCACATACCGAATTGCTGATCAGCTTCCTGCGCCCCAAAACGATACTGCTGATCCTCGACAATTGCGAACATCTCCTGGATGCCAGCGCACACGTCGCCGATACACTCCTGAAGCATTGTCCCCAGCTAAAGATCCTGGCGACCAGCCGTGAAGCGCTCGGCATTCTGGGCGAGATCGTCTACCACATGCCGTCCCTGCGCTTACCCGATCTTCAGCGAACGCTCGAAACATTCCGGGAATATGAATCCGTGCGGCTGTTCGAACAGCGCGCCCGGCTGGCCCAACCCGATTTCCAATTGACGCTGGAAAACGCCTCGGCTGTCGCCCGGATCTGCTCCCGTCTCGATGGGATTCCCCTGGCAATCGAGCTCGCCGCGGCGCGTGTCAACATGTTTTCCACGGCACAGATCGCGGCCCGCCTCGATCAGCGTTTCCGCCTGCTGACAGGCGGCAGTCGCACGGCCTTGCCTCGCCAACAGACTCTGCGTGCTTCCATCGATTGGAGCTGGAACCTGATCTCCGATCCCGAGCGGACACTCTTGCGGCGTCTGACCGTCTTTGCAGGTAGCTGGACTCTGGAAGCTGCCGAATCCGTTTGCAGTACCGCGACACTTGCACCGGGCGCACACCGCCCCGGTGGTTCGGTGCCGGGGAGTGCCGGTGAGTACCCGAAGGGTGACGACGATACTGAGTCACAGCAAGTGTTTGAGTCGATCACCCGGCTCGTGGCAAAATCATTGGTGATCGCAGACCATCGGGCGGGACGTGAGCAGCGTTTCCATCTGCACGAAACCATCCGCCAATATGCGCAGGAAAAACTCCTCGAAGCGGGGGAGCAGGAAAACATCCGCAGCCAGCATCTGAAATATTTCCTCGATCTTGCCGGGCTGGCTGAAACCGAATTGCGTGGCCCTCACCAGATGGAATGGTATAACCGCTTGAGCGATGAGCGTGATAACCTTCGTGCTGCGCTGGAACACGCAGCCGCCCCGGCTGCGGCCGGGTCGGATCTGGAAGCCGGATTACTTCTCTCGGCAAGATTGATCGACTATTGGATAGATTTCGACCTGCGCGAAGGGCTGCGTTGGAGCACGGAATTGATCCAAAACCCCGAATCGCAAACGTTTCCGCAGGCACGCGCAAAAGCCCTGATTGCGCAAGCATATATTCTATGGAACATGCAGCAGTTCGAAGCCGTCAGCTCCATTGCAGAGGAGTGCCTGGCGGTATTCCGTAGCTGCGGCGACTGGCAGGGCGAATATGATGCCCTGATACTGATGGGGCGCGTGGCCCAGTTCGCGGCAGGCATGGAGCAAAGAGTAGAGTTTCATCGACAGGCGCTTGCTCTGGCTCGCTCCATGGGTGATGTCTTGAGGCAGGCGTACGCATTATCCATGCTGGGCTGGGATCAGCGCGATCCCGGGTGGGGCCGCGAGCAATGGGAGGCAGCGATCGTGCTTTTTCGCCAGATCGGCGATTGGCGCTTCCTGGCACATACCCTTGGCATTCTGGGCTATACAGTCTTATCGAATGGCGATCTCGAGTCGGCTGAAAAGTACCTGGATGAAGCCTATGAGGTAAATCAACGGATCAATAACATCGAGATCGAATTCGTCCTGACCGGCAAAGGCATCTTATGCATGCTGCGCGGAGAGTATGACCGGGCACGAAGGCTCCTGCGGAAGAATATCGAAGACCATGAAAAGACGGGAGACCGAATGGGGTATCTGTGGGGGCGCGCTCGTCTGGGGTATGTTGCGCTGCGCGAGGGAAGCGTGGCAGAAGCGCATCAGATTCTGGCAGATACGATTGAAAATTTTCATGCCGATCAAAGTAAGAACGGGCTCGCCTTCGCACTGGACAGGATGGTAAGTGTGTACGTGATGACCGGCAAACCCGAAGCGGCTGCGCGTCTGATCGGCTGGTCTGACGCGATTCGCAGGGAAATTGGCGACCCTCGTCCGCGCATCGAACAGGCTGATCTGGATAGGGATATCCCCGCGATCCAGGCAAAGTGCGGGGTCCCGGCATACGAAGCTGCTTATGATTCCGGGCAGCGCATGACACTGGATGAAGCGGTTGCGTTGGCTCTGGGGAAAGGAAAACAGGCATAGGCCGCATGAGGATTTGGAGCGTGATCGAAAGTGAACGCTTATTTGCAGGTATAGCGTAGGATCAGGACGCGCTCCACTTCCGCGGGGTCGTCGAAAGATCCAACCGCCCACAGACCCGTGGAAGTTCCGTTGACAGCATACAGCCGATTGCCAAAGGCCTGGTTCGCAGGTGGATCTGGATTCCCGTTGGCCGCCTCAACCCTCGTCCACTGCGAGCCATCCCATCTCTCCGTAAGAACGAACTTGCCGGCAAAACCGACAGCCCAGACGTTTGATGGCGAGAGAACCTTGATCGAGTGGAAGCCAGTATCAATGGCGGGATTATGAACCGGAGATGTCGTCTACCAGGTCGTCCCATTGAAGAACATTGCATTCGGCGAAGCAGGGATATAGCTGTGGGTGGTAGATTGACCGGGATTGGTGCCAGCAGACCACAGCGCGCCGCTATTCGAAGAGGCTCCGAGCAAGTTCTGACCGCTAAACTCGCCGGGCACAGTCCACGTGGAACCATCCCAATGCCAGGCTGAGAATTCGCCAACAGCCCAAACGTCATTCGAGGCGCGTGCCGCTACACCAAAGCGGTTCGTCGTGTACCAGTTGATCACTTCAGGGGGTTCGGGAAAGAGCTGCCAGGCTGAACCGTCCCAATGCATGAGCAGTGCGCGACCGTAGACGCCCAGATCGGCCGGTGCGCCGCCGACTGCCCAGACATCGTTACTTGAAATCGCGACGACGGCGTTCAAGGCATTATACGATCCCGGCCTGGTCAGATTTGGGCTTGGTACGATCTGCCAGGAGCTGCCGTTCCAATGCAGAGTAACCGTCTGGTACGAGAGACCGACGGCATAGCCGACCGCCCACACATCATTCGGAGCGATAGCAGCAACGCCATACAAACCATTAACGCCACCAATCACAACATCAGGGACGGGTACTCTTTCCCAAACACTGCCGTTCCAGTGCAGAGCCAGGTTGTGCCTGGAATTGTTTTCAAGAAACCAGCCAACCGCCCAAAGATCATTGTCGCTGGTGCCCGCGATCGCGCGCAGACGAGCGCCGTACCCGGGCACGTCTGGCGCAGGGACCACGGCCCAGCATGTTGGGCCGGCGGGAGTTGGGGTAGCGGCAAACGGCGTTTGCGTAGGTGTATAGATTGGCCTCTGCGTAGCGGTTGGTGTTGGGGTCTTGGTTTTCTTGGGAGCGGCTTGTGCAGGTTGCCCCGCAGGAATTGCCAGCAAGGCGATCAACATAACATTGAGAAGCAGCACACCGAGCAGTATTGGCAATCTCTTAAGATACTTCCGAATCGCGTTCATTTGTCACATCCTGAAGGCTCTAAGGAATCCAGGAGAGGTGCGATCACCTGGAAACAGAGACTACCATGGGTACCACTCACACCATAGGAATGACCTTCTTTCATTGTAGGTCAAAATCCTTACGTTTCTCTTACGAAAGTATTAAGTTGTTTGGTCTAAGCTCAGTCTAGAACGCTCTATTTATTCGTCAGCATGCCCAGACGCCCCCGATGCGTTCGTAAAGACTTTGTTCGGTTGACATGGGTTATACTCCTTGGTGTGAACAGGGTGCGATGCGTAACGAGTCCCACCGCCAGTGAGCAGTAAACAACATAGAACAGTTCGGGGCTTTTACATGCAAGAGTATTAACTTCCCATTGTTTTTCTTAGGAGTATCCAGTCGATCAGGAAGAGCACTATGCCTATGGCGGCAATTCCCAGAAATACCAGCAGAGGTACTGAAGCTCCTCGTAACATAATGTCTTGCAACATTCGAATGCCGTACGTGGCCGGTAATGACCATGCGAGAACTGTGATTGGTGCCTTCATCAAGCGCAGGTCCAGATAAAATCCACTAAAGAAAATGCTCGCCAGCATCAATAGCATCGAATATTGAACGGCCTGGGTGTCGGTCTGTGAGATCAACGAGATGAGGAAACCCACCCCAAGGGATGTAAAAAGCAGGACAACCACAGCTAAAGCATAGTCCTGCAAACGGCCTAAAATGGGAATCCGTAACAACCAGACGGCCAGAGCGGTAATAACGCCCGCAAGTATTATTTCAAAGAACAGATAACTAAGATATTTCCCCACTAAAGTTTCAAAAGCTTTGATTGGCGCTACTCGGAACAATTCCATGATCCCGGAGCGCGTTTCTCGGACAATGGATAGGGATGCAAAAGTTATGGATACGTGCTGCAGGAGCAGGACGATCACTGCCGGAGCAAAGAACCCGGTTATAGTCAATTGGACTTCGAACAGCCCGCTGATCTTTCCAGAGAACGGTCTAACCAAAATACCAGATGCCACAGAACGAAATATAGTTAGTTTTTCATGCACGTCAGTGAGATCGTTCTCCAGATCTGCAACTTGCGCTGCCGTATTTACATCCCCCGCTGGACCAGCCTGTTGAAGCGCCTGGGTCTTTACGATCGCAGTTTCCAAATCGGTTTGCAGAGAGCCAGAGTCTGCTTTCTGCTTGTCCCTGTTCGGCCACAGATTCTAAAATTTGGCGATTGACCTCATCCACAAATATTCTTCCTACAGACTGAATAAATCCAATCTGTA
>DASTFG010000489.1:0-3142 GCA_035708785.1 Anaerolineales bacterium | reverse complement strand
GCAATCAAGATCGAAATGAAGACCAATGCTTCGTTCATGTGAACGCTGCGCCCCATGATATACGGACGCAGGAAGAAATTCTTGAGATTGATCAGGACCAGATAGACGATGATGACAATTCCTGTCACCCAAAAATTGGATAATGGAATCCAGGTGGAACCCTCGAGCAAAGCCACGCCCGCTGCAAGCACCATGGCCAAAAATGGACCGACATCCGGCACCAGGGTAAAGAGGCCCGCGATAACACCCAACACCAGCGCACCGGGGATGCCCAGGATCAGCCACGCGACCGTGAACACTACGCCGACGATAAGCATTAACACGATCTGACCGCGCAGGTAAGACATCCATACGGTACGGATGCGACTATACAACTCCTCCATTTCAGAACGATAGGAGGGTGGGGCCAGGTTGATCAGCCAGTTCCGCATGACAGGCCATTCAGACAAAAACAAATGAACGCTCACTAAGATCACCAAGAACCACAATACATTTACTGAGGTCGTTTCGAGCAATTGCAGGGTCTCTTCCGGGACGGGAGAGAAAATCGTGTTTTGTACTTGCAAAAGACTCTCTCCCCACTCCTCCAGATGAAAAACCAACCCCAGAAAATGTACAGGGCGAGAGAGGATCGCATACAGTTGGTTCGAGAGATCCAGAAGGTCCCTGGCAATGATTTGCGCCTCATCGTACAAAATCGGCGCGAGTGTCGCAGGGACTCCCACAAGCAGGATAACGGCCGTGAAATACACAAGGTTAACCGCGGCCGTCCGCGCCACACGCGTGGTTTCCGTCAAATAAGCAACAGCAGGATTGATCAGATACGCGATGAACGCCGCGATGACCAGGTGCGTCACTGCTTCGCGGGCATAAAAAAGAAATGCGGCCAGTGCGACCAGGCACAAAATCCCAATAGCATATCGAAAGGAACGACTCCAGCCATCACCCGTGTTCATAACAACCGTTTCACCGCCTCCAGAGTTGGCGCGATCACCGGCGCTTTCTTCACCGCCTTCATCGCGGCACGGACGTCTTTGAGTCCACTGCCGGTATTTAACACCAGTACGGGGTCTTCGCCTCCCACCAAGCCGGATGCCGCGGCTTTGACCAGGCCGGCGTAAGCGGTCGCCCCGGCGGGTTCGGCAAAAATCCCTTCCTTGCCGAGGTCGGCGATCGCCTTGAGAATTTCCCGATCCGAAACGGTGATATACGTCCCACCCGTTTCCTTCGCGGCCCGGACGGCCCTGACGCCATCGCGCGGCAAATCGACAGAGATGCTATCTGCGATGGTCTTGGCAGAGACCGGGGTGATCTCCTCCGTGTCGGCTTGGAACGCGTTCGCGATCGCAGATGAGCCCCTCGCCTGGACACCGATGATGCGCGGCGCGCGAGGCATCCAGTCCAGTCTCTGCAAATCCTTAAAGCCCTTATGGAGTCCGGAGATGATATTTCCATCACCAACCGAGACAAAAATCGTCAGCGGCGCGTGACTGGTCTCCTCGCTCACCTTTTTGTGCAGCTCACGGTGAGCATCCCGCCACCATTCCCAGATCTCGAACGCGGCAGTCTTCTTACCCTCTGCTGTGAAAGGATTGTAGCCAGTGTTGCGGCAATACCATCCAAATTCGTCCGCGGCTTTGATGGTCAAATCAAATGCGTCATCGTAGCTGCCATCCACGAGAATTACCTTCGCGCCGTAGATCAGCAGCTGCGCGACCTTGGCTGGCGGCGCAGATTTGGGCGCAAAGATGACCGCCTTCTGCCCGATCGCAGCCGACATGCCTGCCAGCGCCGCGCCAGCATTCCCGGTCGAGGCGGTGACGACCACTTCGGCCTTGATCTCCTGGGAGCGCACGACCACGATCGCGCTGGCCCGATCCTTGAAGGAAGCGGTTGGATTGCGTGACTCATCTTTCAGACAGAGATTGTTCAGACCCAGGCTGGCACCGAGAGCCTGCAGGTTGAAAACCGGAGTCCCCCCCGCGGCGTGGAGCGGCGTTGCCTCACCCGGGGGCGCAGAGACGGGCAGGAGCGGTAGATAACGCCACAGGGATGGATCGTTCCGAGAGAGGATATCCTCCGGCTTGTATTTACTCTTGATAGCATCATAGTCGAGCACTACATCCAGGTTGCCCCCATCTTTCAGGCAGGTGTAAGTCACCTCGGTCGGAGAGTATTCTTCCCCACACAACGAACAGCGATAGCCGGTGAATTTGTTCATGGGCTGATTTTACCCGATAGGAGCAGACCTGGCATGTCTGACGGGCACCGTTGTTGGCTTCAACGCGAAGCTCAGCGTGTACCCCCAAGATTTCAAAAACAAAGGACTCTCAAGCTTGAAACCTGGAGAGTCCTTTTCGACACCAACTTTCTACGTTCTAGCTTTTATCTTCCCTTTCCCAAATCTCCCTCGCAATCAGCTCCTGATCCACGGGCAACTTATCGATCCTCACTCCCACCGCGTTGTAAATCGCGTTCGTGATCGCGGGCGTGGTTGGGATGCTGCATATTTCTCCAACACCTTTTGCGCCGTAAGGCCCTTCGGCGGTGGGATGCTCCACAATGATCGATGTAATCTCCGGCGTGAGCATGATGCCCGGGATGCGGTATCGCGCCAGATGATCGGTAACCACATACCCGTTGTCCATGATGAACTCTTCGGTGAGGGCATTGCCGAGTCCCATCATCACACCGCCCTCGACCTGTCCCTGAAGACCCAGCGGGTTGACCGCCATACCCACGTCGTTGGCAGAGATGACTTTCAGGACGCGCACTTCGCCTGTCAGCTTGTTGACTTCCACCTCGGCAGCCTGTACGCCAAAGGAAAAAGCAAAGTGCATGTCGCCGCCCGTCCCGAGGGGCTGAGTCTTCGGCGCTTCGTATTCGTACAGGGCACGCGGGTGCTGTCCCATGGCTTTCATTTCTTTGGCAACTTCGGCGTACGTCATCGAATATCCGTTGGCGTGGACAATCCCATTCTCGAAGAGGATCTGCTCCGGGCGCACATCGTACTTCTCCGCCATCGTAGCTGTGATCGCTTCGCGCAGAGTCTTTGCGGCGTAGCGTGATGCATTACCCGTCACATAGGTCTGGCGGGAAGCGGTCGTCGGGCCGCCGTTGGGGGTCAGATCCGTGTCCATGA
>DASTFG010000488.1:0-5662 GCA_035708785.1 Anaerolineales bacterium | reverse complement strand
GTTGTCGTCGGGACGCGCGCGGCAACGTATCCCGAGCCGGAGGAGGTCGAAGTTGCGACAACGCTGGTCGACCAGATCTTCGCCGGGCAGGACCTGTATTCCCTCCATTGCGTGGAGTGCCACGGCGACGATGGGTCGGTGGCCCTCATCGAGGGCGTGGAAGGATTGGAAGGCGAAGAGATCACGCCGATCAACAGCCGTGACGTCCTGTACACGATCACAGACTCGGCGATGTACGAAGTGATCGCCTATGGACGCCCGAGCGCGGGCATGCCGCCGTTTGGCAAGACC
Organism: Anaerolineales bacterium; assembly: GCA_035708785.1. Taxonomy (GTDB): domain Bacteria; phylum Chloroflexota; class Anaerolineae; order Anaerolineales; family Villigracilaceae; genus Defluviilinea. Next base: position 5,371 of record DASTFG010000488.1, on the reverse strand, counting down.
TATGGCGCCGAGCTCTCGAGGAGCGAGATCGATTACATCATCATCTTCATGCGTTATATGTGGGATGACCGTTTCGAGATCCCGGCGGAGGCGCTGAAACCGCTGTTCCCGCCGCTGGCCGAAGGGGAAGTACCCTCGTATGATGTACACGTCCAGCCCATCGTAAAGCGTTACTGTGTCTCATGCCACCGCGAGGGCAAGGAGAACAATAATTACCTGATGACCACGTATGAGGAGATTCTCACAACCGGCGATAACGCTGAGCACAACGTCATTGCAGGCGACATGGACAGCTATCTGCTGCAAACTATCCAGGAAATGCCTATTCTCGATGAAAATGGCGAGGAGATCATTGGCGTCATGCCGCCCAGCCGACCGCTCAAGCCGACCGTGGTCGACGTGTTTATCCGCTGGGTCATGAACGGCATGCCGCGCACCGCAGAAGACGCCTCTGCACTTTCAGCCGTCCCGGAAGCGGATATGACACCGACGCCGGCACCGTAAGAACCTTGTATTTGGTGGTAAAATTCAAGCATAATGATGATTCGAAACCGCGAACGAAAAGTGGAAAGATCTCCGCGCTTTACCCACCACGTTCGCGGCATATTTAAACTGTAACTTAATTTTCTAAATCAATAAATAGGCCATGAATTAGCGCTGGGGCGCGAGTTCATGGCTTTTTTGCTGAAGCTGCGAGGCCATGGACCGGAAGATCACCGGGAGATCAATCCGACCTCGCGTTTTCGTTTCACCGCTTACAAGAAAGAGGTGAGACATGGCAAAAAAGCCACCCCAACAAATTGCCCTGGCGCAGAACTTTCTCAAAAGCCCAAGGCTGGCGCGCCTGCTGGTCGAGGCAAGTTCCATTATATCCTCTGACACAGTCTACGAAATCGGCCCCGGACGTGGAGCGATTACTGCCGAACTGGCTCGCGTCGCGCGTAAGGTGATCGCCATCGAGAAAGACCCTCTGCTTGCGAAGAGGCTGTACGATCATTTTGGAGATGCTGGCAATGTTCAAATCATAGAGGGCGATTTCCTGCATTGGCGCATCCCCGATAGGGAATACAAAATATTGGCCAGTATTCCATACAATGTGACTGCGGCGATCGTACGCAAAATTCTCTATGTGCCTCCCACACCGACTGAGGCGTATTTGATCATGCAAAAGGAGGCCGCGGAGAAGTTTTCAGGCAGACCAAAAGAGACCTTGTTCTCGCTCATGGCGAGGCTCTCATTCGACCTGAAAATCGTGCGCGAGTTGCGAAGAACCGACTTTATCCCCGCGCCGGACGTTGACTCCGTGCTTCTGCATATTCGCAAGCGTTCCCAGCCGTTGATTCTAGAAGAGGATCTTTGCCTCTACCGTGACTTTGTCCGCTTCGGTTTTGGGAGATGGAAGAAGAACCTGAAGTTGACATTTAAGCCAATTTTCACTTATGAACAGTGGAGGCGTTTGTCGAGAGATTTCCATTTTCCATTGGACGCTACGCCAACTGAACTGACTCTCGACCAGTGGTTAGGCTTGTTCCACTGTTTCCAACAGATGGTCTCAGCCGAGAAACGCTCTGATCTAAAAAGATGGCGCGATAAATTCCTATGAGCGTGAGTGGAAGCTGAGGAATGCCTCTATAAGATGAACTGTCAGTAGTTACGCAATGATTGGGAGAAGCCCGAAAACAGGGGGTGGGCCCTCACGGCACCCGCCCCCTGTTTTTGGGTATCCCTTCGAGTTTCATGAAGTACTGATGTTAAATGCGGGATTAGAGAATTGTGTGGAGGGTAAAGAAACCAATCCCAACCTTATCACCAACCGTATAATCATTTCAGGAGAAGAGAAAATGAGAGGAATGACCCTGTTTTTTGTAACTGTATCGATCATACTGCTCGCAACTGCCTGCGCCAGCCCCACCCCGGCTGCAACCCAGGCGCCAATCCAGCCTACTCAGGCAGCAACGCCCACACAGCCTGCCCCGACAGAAGCGGCTCCTACCGAATCAGGCCCCGCCGAAGAAACTGCGCCGGCCGGCTCCGGTACGGTGGTAGAAGTCACACTGGCAGATAACACGATCGATGCCTCACAGACAGAGTTTCAGGTCGGCGTCCCGTACACATTTGTGATCACGAACGCAGGCCGTCACGCCCATAACTTCAACATCAGTACGCCTGTTTCGATCATGGGGAGCATGCAGGCCGCGCTGGACAGCGCCCTGCTGGTCATGCCTCAGAGCCAGCTTGGTCCGGGTGCAAGCGTGACCGTGGACTTTACCTTCCCCGCAGAGTCGGCGGGCCAACTGCTGGAGTTTTCCTGTCTCATCCGGCGGCACTATGAGGATGGGATGCTGCTCGGGATTACTGTGTCAAATTAACGTCGTGAGTGAATGCAAGCAAAAGAAGGCTGCCTGTTGAGGGCGGTCTTCTTTTGCATCTTGCTGCCTGATACTCATCTCGGAGCTGCGAGCGCTTCGGAAGAACAGGTACAATATGCCATCGAATCAATCGAACGAGGCAAACGCTGAAAATAGCCAATGGTTTCGTCCAAGGATTAGACCGATGCGCATGAATGACTCCCTGATTGTCCTCACCCGTTATTTTGCCCTCCTGGTCGGCGTCGCCTTTACACTGGCCGGCATTGCAGGCTTTATATCGTTTTTTACGCCTCATCCCCCGCCGGAAGCGCCGCACCTGATCATAAACACCAGTTATGGTTTACTGCTCGGGTTGTTCCCGGTGAACATCGTCCATAACCTCTTCCACTTCGGCGTGGGCTTGCTCGGGTTGCTGGCATCTCGAGCTTATCCCTCGGCTTTGCAGTACGCACGTTTCCTGGGAATCACCCTTGGGATCCTGACCGTGATGGGGATGATTCCGTCCCTCCGGACCGGGTTTGGACTATGGCCTCTCTATGGACATGATATCTGGCTGCATGGTCTGGAGGCCGTCATCGGCATTTATCTTGGTTTCTTCGCCGGTCAAAAGAACCGAATACAGGTGGAGAAGGCCGCCTAAAATGTTCGATCGCTCAGCTGACAATCCTCTGGTCCCTTCTTTTTTGCGGCTCATCCTGGCCATCGAGTGTTCTGTTGTATTTGCCGCCGGGGTCTTGTTGTTTTTCCTTCCCGACCTAGCTGCTGACTTGTGGCCATGGACCATTCCGCAATTCAACTCCCGCTTCGTGGGAGCAGTCTATTGGGCTGCGTATCTGCCATTGATTATCTTCTGGTTCGTCCCGCGCTGGATTCCCGGGCGGCTGACTCTCTGCATGATCCTGACCTTTACCGTGATGACTCTGCTTGCCATGATCATCCATTGGGATGCTTTTGAATGGAGCCGCCCCTCGACCTGGCTGGTCTTCTGGCCCCTGTATATTTTCCTTCCGATCAATTCAACGATCTTTTTGATTAAGTCAAAAGCGGCGGGTGTTGCAGAAGCCTATGATGGCCCCGCCTCTTTACGGGTCGTTCTATTGATACTTGCACTCTTGGGTGGAGCTTATGGCATTGGCTTGTTCATTGCGCCGGAACCATTGACCGGGTTCTGGCCGTGGAAGGTCGATGCATTTCATGCCCGCATCTACGCAGACGCATTTGTTACCCCGGCAGTAAGCGCGTGGATATTGAGTTTCAGGCGCAGATTCGCGGCAGAGTATTTGAGCTTTGGTTTGAATCTGATCGCCGGTGGGTTTCTGCCCATCATCGGAACTCTTTGGGCGAATATTAATGTGCCCGTGGAGCGGCAGGTAAATTTTGGCTCATCTGGTCCATGGATATTCTTCCTTCTTTTTTTTCTGGCAGGTATCTTGGGAGTTGTATCGGTCTTCTCTGCTATTCAACTATCGAAAAGAGTCACACCCCATAGAATTGATTCTCAAACCAGTTTGCCAGACATAAAGAGCCGAGACTAAAAGGTCTCGGCTCTTTGTACAGATTTGGACTACTGGCCAACTAATCCATATGCCTGATGATCGCATCCCCGAACTCAGAGCATTTCACCTCTGTCGCGCCATCCATCAGGCGGGCAAAATCGTAGGTGACCGTCTTCGCTGCGACCGCGCCTTCCATCCCCTTGACGATCAGGTCCGCGGCTTCGGTCCAGCCCATGTAACGGAGCATCATCTCGCCCGAGAGGATGACCGAGCCGGGGTTGACCTTATCGAGGTCGGCATACTTCGGCGCGGTGCCGTGAGTCGCTTCGAAGATGGCATGGCCCGTCACATAATTGATGTTCGCGCCGGGGGCAATGCCGATCCCACCTACCTGCGCCGCCAGTGCATCGGAGATGTAATCCCCATTCAGATTCATCGTGGCGATGACATCATAATCCTTGGGGCGAATGAGCACGAACTGCAAAGTTACATCGGCAATCGAATCTTTAAGAAGAAGCTTGCTCTTCCATTTGCCATCGCCGTGCGTATCCCACAACTTCAGGGCATCTTCCACCTCAGCCTTGATCCCACCCTGCTGCGCGGGCGACATCATCTCGAAGCCCGGGTCGATCATCCTGGCGTTTTCTTCAACAGACAATTCTGGGTTCTTCTCTTTGTTGCCTAAAATCCATGACTCGCGCTCCGTCACCACATCGTCCCGGAACTCGCGCTTGCCGACGGCATAGCCCCAATCCTTGAACGCACCTTCCGTGAACTTCATGATGTTGCCCTTGTGGACGAAGTTCACGCTCCGACGGTTGTTCGCCAGCGCCCATTGGATCGCGGCGCGCACCAGCCGTTCTGTCCCTTCCACGGAAACAGGCTTGAGGCCAATCCCGGCCGTATCAGGGAAGCGCATCTTGCCGTATTCCTTCGGGAAGGCCTCCTGGAATACTTCCTTGAACTTCTTATTCTCTTCTGTCCCGTACTGGAACTCGATCCCCGCGTAAATATCCTCGGTATTCTCTCGAAAGATGACCATATCCACATGTTCAGGATGCTTGACCGGAGAAGGCACGCCGGTGTAATAACGCACAGGCCGCAGGCAGACGTACAGATCGAGCAGCTTGCGCAGGGCCACGTTCAAAGAGCGGATGCCGCCTCCGATCGGCGTCGTGAGCGGCCCCTTGATCCCGACCAGGAATTCCCTGAAGGCTTCGGTCGTCTCCTCCGGCAGCCAGCTCTGGAAGAGCTTGAAGGATTTCTCGCCGGCATACACTTCCATCCAGTGGATCTTGCGCCTGCCGCTGTAGGCCTTTTCGACCGCGGCGTCGAACACGCGCACCGAGGCGCGCCAGATGTCGCGGCCGGTGCCGTCGCCTTCGACGAATGGGATGATCGGAGTATCGGGAACCTGTAGCTTTCCATCCTGGATCGAGATCTTTGCCCCACTTTCGGGGACTTTGACGTTTGTGTAAGCCATGAATGTCTCCTTGCCAAGTGATG
>DASTFG010000487.1:0-5278 GCA_035708785.1 Anaerolineales bacterium | reverse complement strand
CATTTGCGCCAGCTGATTTAGTAGTTGACCGGAGATACCGCTTTTCGCCGTGCCCGATTCCGGTCCCGCAATATCGGCATAGGTCACTTTGGCGTAGATCGTCTTCTTCGGCTGGAACATCGCCGAGAGCTTATCGACGCGCGGGTCTGGGACGTCCACCACCGCGGTATGGACTTCGAACCGTCCCGCGGAAGCGGTGGTTGGCGTGTTCCCCCGCGTGATTGCGTTGAAAATAGTTGTCTTGCCTGATTGAGGAAGTCCGATGATTCCGAGTTTCATTTAATCCTTTGCCGTGGAGTAGGATGCCATCCCGCTTAAATATGGCGGACGCTTCGCGCAATCCGCCCCACGCGATTTTACTTGACCTTCATATTAGGAGTGGTATACTTTGGGGCGCACGGGGCAAGACGCCCCAGTTAGCCGAAGTGGCGGAATAGGCAGACGCGCACGACTCAAAATCGTGTTCCCTCCGGGAATGTGGGTTCGATTCCCACCTTCGGCACCACGCATTATACTCCACGGTTACGGTCATCGAGCATCCTCCCGCAGTGGGAGGATGTTTGCTAACGCGGATGTCTGTGCGGAGGTAGAGATGAAACTCCATCTTATCTTTCTCCTGATCGATCTGTTGATCCTGCTGGCTTATCCGTTTATTTTTGTATCGGGAAAAGTGCGCCAGCTCTTACATTTTAAGAGATAATAGAGTTACACGCCATTGCGAGTCTTCGAGAAGCAATCTGCACGCTAGGTCAAGAGACACGTGCATCTCATTTAGTCCGGGAGCCCGCACGGGCGAGACGGTCTGGCGCATGGCGCCTAGGCACTGCCTGGTCTCGGCGCAAAGAGTCTCGACACCGGCCGCCACTTCCTCGCAATGACGGCAAGGAGGCCGCTATGCCATCAATGAACGATGTCCTGGGTGTCATTATGGGAGGGGGACGAGGTTCACGCCTGCACCCGCTGACCAAGCTGCGCTCGAAGCCCGCCGTGCCGATTGCGGGCAAGTACCGCCTGATCGATATCCCCATCAGCAACTGCATCAACTCGGGAATCTACCGCGTGGCGATCCTGACCCAGTTTAATTCCGTTTCGCTGCACCGCCATATTTCGCAGGCGTATAACTTCGATGTCTTCCACACCGGCTGGGTACAAATCTGGGCTGCCGAACAGACGCCGCAGAGCGCGGACTGGTACCAGGGAACAGCGGACGCGGTCCGCAAGCAGTTGTTCGAGATCCAGGCCACGGGCGCGGAGTATGTACTGATCCTGGCAGGCGACCATCTCTATCGCATGGATTACGCCGCGCTGGCAGAATATCACTGGGAGAAAAATGCCGATATTACGGTAGCGGTCCAGCCCGTCCCGAAAAGCGAAGCGCACCGTTTGGGGATTTTGAAGCGCGAGGCGGATGGCCAGATCTCCGCATTTGTAGAGAAGCCGAAAGATCCCAAAGTCCAGGATGACTTTATCAGCCGCGACGATGCCGAGCGCCCGCTGCTCGGCTCGATGGGCATTTATATGTTCAAAACGAAAGTATTAAATGATCTGCTTAATTACCATCTGCGGCACGACGATTTTGGCGGTGAGATCATCCCGGAGGCGATCCAATCTCATGAAGTCTATGGCTTTGACTTTGAGGGGTACTGGGAGGATATCGGAACGATACGCTCGTTCTATGAGACCAATCTGAAGTTGACCAGTTCCGACCCGCCGTTCAATTTTTATGATGCCCATGCTCCGATCTACACCCACGCGCGCTTTCTGCCCGGTTCGATCGTGGAGGCCAGCGAGTTGAAGAATGTATTGCTCGCGGAAGGCTGCCGGATCCGCAAAGCGAAGATCACGCACTCCATCGTCGGCATTCGAAGTCAGATTGCGGAAGGGACTGTGATCAAAGACAGCATCCTGATGGGCGCAGATTACTACGATGCCGAGAAGCCGCGCGGCAACCTGCCGATCGGGATCGGCAGGAACTGTCACATCGAATCCGCGATCCTCGATAAGAATGTGCGCATCGGCGAGGGTGTCGTGATCCGCCCATTTCCGCGCGACTCCGAGGATATCGATAACCAGCTGTACTTTGTGCGGGATGGTATCGTGGTGATCGCAAAAGACACGGAAATCCCGACAGGCACGCAGATCGGGCCTTCCTGATTCAAGATATAAAGGCGTTATATCCATAGCGACTTCGCACTTGACACGCCTCACGTAGAGGAATACACTTGGTCAGGACTGGGGAGTAGCCATGGCGCCACGTCGAGGATCCGCGTCAGCGGGAAATCAGCGGAGCGCCAACGGATTGTCGTCAGGACATGGCACGCGAATGCGCGCCATCGGCATTTCGAAGCGCTTTCGGGCGTTTGGCGAGACCATTACAGAAGTGTGGTGGTCTCGCTTTAATTTTGCCAGATCATCGTGCTCCATACTTTTCCGTACAGGAGATACGTGTATGACCCTTGATCAAGAATCCGTTGCCCAGCAGGATTGGCACACACTCAGTGTAGAGGAGGTTTTCGAACACCTCGAAACACAAGAAGAGGGGTTGGCTCCGGAGGTGGCGGCTGAGCGGCTTGCCCGGCATGGGCCTAACGAGCTGCAGGCCGCCCGTCATATCTCTCCCTGGGAAATTTTATTCGAACAGTTCAAGAATGTCCTGATCATTATCCTGCTCATCGCCACCGCGCTTTCGGCGTTCCTGGGCGAGGGCGTGGATGCGATTGCGATCGCGGTCATCGTGCTGTTCGCGGTTGGGCTGGGGTTCATTCAGGAATATCGCGCCGAGCGCGCCATCGAAGCACTGCGGCAGATGGCTGCCCCCACAGCTACTGTCGTGCGGAAAGGCCAGGAGGAAGAGATCCCTGCGCGCGAGGTGGTGCCAGGGGATGTGATCATTCTGCGCGCAGGCGACAAGATCCCGGCAGATGCGCGCTTGATCGAAGCGATCAACCTGCAGGTGGAAGAAGCGGCGCTCACCGGGGAATCTGTGCCGGTTGAAAAGCATACTCAGCCTATCCTCAACGGAAACGGCTCTCTGGCCGTCGGCGACCGCAAGAACATGGTTTATGGAGGCACGGCAGTCACTTATGGACGAGGCCGCGCCCTGGTCGCAGCTACCGGGATGGGGACGGAATTTGGCAAGATCGCCCAACTGCTGCAGACAGTAGAGAGCGGCAAGACGCCCCTCCAGGAGAATTTAGATAAAGTCGGCCACATGCTGGCAAGGGCCGCGTTCGTCATAGTCGCGCTGATCGTCAGCGCCGGGCTATTGCGGGGCCAGCCCTTCATCGAGATGATCCTCTTCGGCATCGCGCTCGCCGTGGCTGTCGTGCCGGAGGCCTTGCCTGCCGTGGTGACTATCTCGCTTGCCATCGGGGTCCAGCGCATGGTCAAGCGTAACGCGCTGGTCCGCCGCCTTCCGGCCGTGGAGACGCTGGGCAGTACAACGGTCATTTGCTCCGATAAAACGGGCACGCTCACCAAGGATGAAATGACGGTGCGGAAGATCTACGTGATGGGAGAAACGCTGGATGTCTCGGGGGCAGGCTACGAACCGCATGGCCAGTTTTCCCGCAACGGCTCCTCGGTCGAACCTTCGGATGCTCTCAAACTCCTGCTGCAGGGTGCCGCGCTGGATTCCGATGCATATATCGTCCACGGAGAGGCTGATAATCGCTGGCATGTGAAAGGCGATCCGACCGAGGGCGCGCTGGTCGTGGCGGCCGCCAAGGCCGGCCTCAGGAAGGGGGAACTGGATAGGACATACCCGCGCGTCAACGAAATCCCGTTTACCTCCGAGACCAAGCGCATGACTACGCTCCATAGAATGGACGGGAAAGTGGTTGCCTTTTCAAAAGGGGCGCCGGAGATCATCGTCGATTCATGCACGCGACAGTTGACTGCCGATGGAGAGATCCCTCTCGACCCAGCCAGCAAGGAACAGATCCTCGAGGCTGCCCTCCAGATGGCAGGCGAGGCCCTGCGCGTGCTGGCCGTCGCCTCGCACGCCGATACCCACATCGAGAAAGCAGAACAGGAAATGACCTTCCTCGGTTTACTGGGAATGATCGACCCGCCGCGCCCCGAGGCAAAGGAAGCCATCCGGACCTGCGAGCGGGCCGGGATCAAGGTCGTGATGATCACGGGCGATCATCCGCTGACAGCCCTGGCCGTGGCGCGTGAGCTTGGGCTGCTCAAGACCGGGCACGTGGTCACCGGCTCGGAACTGGAGGCCATGAGCGAGGAAGACTTCGAGCGCGAGGTGGAGAGCATTGAAGTTTATGCGCGTGTCTCGCCCTCGCACAAACTACGGGTGGTCACGGCACTCCAAAATAAAGGACACATTGTCGCCATGACCGGCGATGGTGTCAATGACGCGCCTGCCCTCAAGAAGGCGGATATCGGCATCGCAATGGGCATCACCGGCACAGATGTCACCAAGGAAGCCGCCGCCATGACGCTGACCGACGATAACTTCGCCTCCATCGTCGCGGCCGTCGAGGAAGGGCGGGGGATTTTTGGCAACATCAAGAAGTACCTGATGTACCTGTTATCCTCCAATATCGGCGAGATCCTGCTGATGGCCGTTGCTACCCTGCTCGGGATGCCGCTGCCGCTTGCAACTGTCCAGATCCTTTATATCAATCTTGCCACCGATGGGCTGCCCGCCCTGGCGCTCTCGGTGGATCCGCCTGAAACCGATCTCATGCGGCGTGCACCGCGCAGCCCACGCGTAGGCATCTTTACGCGACCCGTGGTGATCCTCATGGTGATCGGAGGCATCTGGCTGGCAATTGCCAACCTGGTCATGTTCATCTGGGCTTTGAGTACCGGCCGCAGTCCGGAAGAGGCGCGTACCATGACCTTCGTTTCCGTGGTGCTCTTCGAGTTCTTCAAGGCCTACAATTTCCGCTCCGACCGTAACTCTGTCTTCCAAAAGACGTTTTCCAACAAGTGGTTGAACCTGGCAATCGTCTGGGAAATCATTCTGCTCAGCCTGATCGTGTACCTGCCCGTTCTGCACGAGCCGTTCGGAACGTTCAGCCTGCCGTTAATCGACTGGTTGATCATCATTCCGCTGGCGTTCACGATTGTGCCGGTGCTCGAACTGGCAAAGTGGATGGTACGGCGCGGCTGGTTCGGGAAGCTGTCCTGACAGCCAGTATTCGCGTTCATCTCTAATAAAGCTTACACAATTACAGGGATTTCTAGCTTGACATTCCTTTAACAGAGGAATACACTTTACCTGGTTGGAGAGAGGCCGCCTGCGCTTTTCAGTAGA
>DASTFG010000486.1:0-4304 GCA_035708785.1 Anaerolineales bacterium | reverse complement strand
AGGCTGGAGATTCTGCACGGGTTTTGCCCAACTTTGGCCAGTTCCAGTGCGAAATCTCTCTTATTTCACGGCTGTTGCAGGAGCGTATTTTTCGAGTAACTGTTCCACTTCGTTGGCTTTGTCCGCGATCTCGTCGCCTTCAAATTTCCTGATCTCGAAGAGATGGATCAATTGCTCGTAGAGCTCCGGCAGCCCCAGGATCTCTACCACCTGTTCCTGGATCCATTTGTTGTACGCAATTGGATATGTTCGCCGCGCGATGAAGAGTGCCTGGAGAAATTCGCGGTAGGCATTGTAGAGCCGGTCAAAGGACTGGAAGTACAGACCGCGTTCGATATAGAGTGGAATGTGGTGCAGGTTATTGAGGCAGTACCATCGCACTCTGCTCAATCTTTGCTGGCGCAATTCCTCGTTGTAGTAGGGCAGCCACTGCTGTTTGAGCTGGCTAAGATAGTTACTTCCCTGCCATAGAGGAACGCTGTACGCCAGGAAATTCCCTATCTGTACCTCGAAGTCGTCGGGTCCGGCAGCCTCATCCTGCTCTGAGGGCAGAAATACGCCGTGAATAAAATCTGGATGCACAACCGAATATTTCCCGACCTTATACAGATCCTTGATCACCCTGCTTGCTTTCTCTAATTCTTCCCAACCGGCTTCTAAATCCTTTAATTGCGATCGCGATGCATCAGGCGTGGCAACTATGACGATATCCAGGCAACTGTCGCGTGTAGCCTTGCCGCGCGCACAGGAGTTGACGAGTAATACGGCGTCAATGCTGTAGTTCTTCGTAAAGAAATCGACGATGACGTCCGCAGCGGCCTTATGTTCCGGGGTTGGATACGTTGCTTGTAATAACATAAACCCTCGCCAGGCTCGGTCTACTTCTCGGCAAGGAAAACAAACCGGGAGAGTCGCCGTTCGCTTGACAGGCTATGAACGGTAGACAAGAATTTTTGCAATCCTTCAAACCGCTCTTGCCCCTCGATCTTGATTAAGTCCTCACGATGCTTTTGCCGGGAGGCGTGCCAGCGTCCCGATGTGAGCTGGACATTTTGGGTCACGTCTTCACAGCGAATCAAACGAAACCCTGCTTCCTTGACAAAGTTCTTAGTCGACTCGAGCGGAACAAAAAGGAAGAAGCCGATACTGCTGCGAGCTGCCAGTTCTTCATTGGACACCGGACCGGTAATTACGACCGGATCCGTGAATAGTATCCGCCGTCCTTCTCTCAGAACTCGGTACCATTCTTGTAGAACCGAAGGCCGGTCCCGGAAGTGGTTCATTGAGTCCATGCACATGACGGCGTCAAAGGATTCATTATCGAACGGCAGGGGTTGGGTGACATCCGCAAGCTGGAATTTGGCGTCTGTTATTCTGGCATCCAGCGCCTGTCGATTTGCAGTCTTGATCCCCTCCTCATTGATGTCAATCCCAGTGATCCGGGCTTGGAACTTCTGCGCAAGGTAAAGCGCGGGTCCACCCGAGCCGCTGGCAATTTCAAGGACATGATCGCCCGCTGAGAGGTTGAGCCATTCATAGACAGTGTCAAGCTCGTCAGTGGTTATCCAGCTGTTTTGCCCGATATCCTTTCCATAGGTTTCCCGACGGATCTCCGCCAATACCTGCGCTTGAAAGTTGCCGTAAGTGCTGCTGTAGAGATCAACCTGGTCTGACATGATTCGCTCCTAACGCTAAACCGGTTCAGTTAAAAATACGTGCGCTGCAACGGGGGTTATGTTACTGCATAATGGTCATATCTGTGAGGTAGGGATTTGTAGGGCGGTAGTGCGGTTGTTTTCCCCGACAGAGAGCTCTCAAGCCTTACCGGATATTTTCCGGGCAGGCAAGGAACTCGTCCGTTCCAACCCATAAGTAGAAACTTCTCGGCAAGAAAAGCGAATATCTCGCCGAAATGTATAATTTTCTCGGCGAGATACTGCTATAATTGAAAGAATTCGGTCATTTCCTTGTTGGTACAGCATAAACCATGACAAGAAAGATCACAGCCATCCGTAAGTATCGCCCCGAGATCAAGCGAGCCCGGACACGCCAGATGCCGCAGATTATCGCGGATATTGCCCGCAGTTCGGCGCTGAACGAAGGCAGCATCCGCCATGTAGTCTACGAATTACGGGATGCCATTTTGATGGCGCACCGGGCAGGGCAGGCAGTCAAAATCGAAGGGCTGGGGACCTTTACGCCTACCGTCCGGATAGACGGAAGCTTCGACATCCTCTTCCGCCCCGACCCGGAAATGCTGAGACAACTGAATGACCGGACCCGATTCCATGCAAAGATCTTGAACAGAGCCAGTATCGGCAAGTCGGCCGACGATATGGTCGCACGGTGGAATGCCGAGCATCCGGATGATCCGGTTGAGGAGTAGGTCACGTCTGTGACGTGACGGGTACTTGATTCTGTCACGCTAAAAGCGTGAGCTACTTTAATCCACCGTCAGCGTCTTGGACAAATTCCTCGGGAAATCGGGGTCGTAGCCGCGCATCACGCTCATGTGATACGAGAGCATCTGCAGAGGCAGCACTCCCAGCAGGGGACTGATGCTCGCGTCCGACCTGGGGAGCGCGATCAGGTCGTCGGCGTTGGCGCGCAGGCGCGGATCGTCCTCTGCGATGACGATGGTCCGCGCGCCGCGGACTTTGACCTCGTTGATGCCGCTAATGATGAGCGGCACATCCTCGGGGCCCGCGACGAATATGATCGGGAATCCCTTGCTCACGGCCGAAAGCGGTCCGTGTTTGAACTCGGTCGAGAGCATTCCCTCACAGTGGGCGTAAGTGATCTCCTTCAGCTTTAACGCCCCTTCGAGCGCGATGGGGTAGGTCGCGCCGTAACCGAGACAGTACATGTCATTCCATTGGTTGATGTCTTGCGCAATGGATTTCACTTGCTCACCGATCGCGTCCATGGTTGATTCCATCAACTCGGGAATCCGCTCCAGCTCGCCCGTATCACGTCCCGCCATGCGGTAGGCGAGAAACAGGAACGTGACGACCTGGTTGGTGAACGTCTTCGTGGCGGGGACGCTGATCTCGTATCCGCAGCACAGGGGCAGGCAGAAAGCAGTGGCTTTCGTCAGCGTGGAGCCGATTACGTTGGCGAGTCCATAGCATTCCATGCCGTGCTTTTCGGCAATCTCCAATGCATTCAGCACATCCTTCGTCTCGCCCGACTGGCTGACGAAAAGGCCTACATCTTCATGTCCCACCGCGGGCGCATACTGCGGGATAAATTGCGGTGCAAGCACGGGGATGGCGGGTCTGCCCGCGAGCTGAGCGAAATAGACCGAGCCTGTCAGTGCAGCATGATAGCTCGTGCCGCAGGCAATGAAATATAAATGGCGTGCCTGCCTCATCTGATCTACAAGACGCTGCACTTCAGGGCTGCCTTCGAGCAAATGCAAAAGCTCGCCTGCTACCTGAGGCTGCTCGTGGATTTCCTTCAGCATAAAGTGTGGATAGCCTCCCTTCTGGACCGCGTCCATCGACTCGGTGACCAGTTCCGGCTCGCGCGAGATGAGCCGGCCATCCTTCACCGAACGCACCTCCACATGGTCCGCCCAGAGGGTAACGATCTCACCGTCCTGCGGGCGGATAATCGTGCGGGTGAGGGGCAGGATCGAAGGGAGGTCCGAGGATACACACGTGAAGCCTTCGCCCATTCCCACCACCATGCCCGAGCCCTTTTTGAAAGCATAGAGCTTGTCATCGTCCGCGTGCCCGATCACGAATGCATAATCGCCCTGCAGGTCGCCGTATGCCAGACGGATCGCGTCGATGAACTGGTAGCCGCGGTTAATGTAACGCTCCACGGCGTGGACACAGGTCTCGCCATCGTTCTGCGAGCGGACGGTCAGACCCTCGGCGATGAACTGCTCACGCAGCTCGACATTGTTCACCACGTTGCCGTTGTGCGCGCCGACCATATCGCCGTCCGAGTCAATGTGCGGCTGCGAATTGATCTGTGATGGCTCGCCGAATGTCGCCCAGCGCAGCTGTGTAATGCCGCGCGACCCAGTCATCTCGGCAAAGTTGTATTTCTCTGCGACGATTTCGACTTTGCCCACATCCTTGCGCAGGTCGATCTTGCCATTAGCCAATGTCGCCGCGCCGACCGAGTCGTAGCCGCGGTAGGTGAGTCGCCGCGCCGCTTCGATCAGGATCGGCCCCAGCAATTCCTCTTTATCTGTGACGTAGCCAAAAATCCCGCACACGCAATTATTCTCCTGATATTAGGTTATGGACGGATTATATGCCATAGCCTGATACTGGCTAGAGGATGGTGCT
>DASTFG010000485.1:0-4014 GCA_035708785.1 Anaerolineales bacterium | reverse complement strand
TCCTGCAATCCCTATTTTGTCTTGCGCAGCATCTCGCGCAGGCTCGATTGGAGTTCCTGCGGCAGCTCCGGCGACATCCGCCGCAGTGCCACGGCGGGCAGCGGACTCTTCGTCCCCTTCAAAATCTGCTGGATAAAGTAAGTCGTTTCATCGGGGGAGGCTTCGAACAAGGCAATGATCAATTCCTGCAGGTCATATTGTAATGTTGCCGGCGAGGCCTTAAGGATTGGCTCGATCGTTTCGAAGATGGGAGGCAGGTTGTCAAAGTCCGGGGACGAGACCAGCGGCACGAGCGCCTGCACACCGTTGGACCACATCCGCTGGCGGGCGGGATGCAGCCACTCCTTGACCAGGACGAGGAAAAGGTCGGGCGTTTCTTTGCGCAGACGCGTCAGGCTCGTCGTCAGGAGCGCAGCGCGCACGCTGGGGTCGCGCACTGCCTGAGTCCAGGCGGTCAGGCGCGCCAGCAGCCTTTCCTCCTGCGGGGGAATCCTCCCAAGCAGGAACGCGGCCAGCAGTCTGGTCTCCAGCCAGCCTTCATCCCAGAGCGCATCTGCCAGCTCGAGGGCCTGGATCGGTCGCTGCTCGGCGATGGGCCCCAGCTCGGTTTCGATCTGGCGCAGGACGACGGCCGGCGTTCGATAGGTGGGCAGCACCGAAGAGGGAGCAACACCCTGGCTGCGCAGGGTACGGTTGACATAGAACTCCAGGATCTCGCGCACTTCGCGCAAGAACTCGGCTGGCTGGTCGAAGAGGTTCCCCAGTCCTGCGGTCTGTTTTTTCAGGCGGGCAAGGTCGATCGCGGGCATTTTAATCGTCTGCTAGCGAAAACAACGTTTCGATCTCGGACAAAGGAGCATCGGGTTCCGATCCTATGAACTCTGTTACCCTGGGTTTCAGATCCTGCATTCTGCTGATCAGCTGCCGCAATGATTCGATCTGCATTTCATGCGTTGCTTGAAGCTGGCTGAGCGAGCCACGCGTATAAGCATCCTCCCAGGGGACTCCCTCAATTCGTCTTTCTATTTCTCGAATAAGCGCGTGCAGCTGTTCAAGCCAGTTTTGGACGAATACCAGATCTCTACGAACGATGTATTTGATTGTAACGGCAGTCATCATCCAGAAGAATGCCCATTGTTCCGCCACATATTTTTTACTCTGTTCTGTCTCTTCCGGCTCAGGGAATGAAGTGGGAATACTTACCTTCTCGAAAAGAAGTCGTGACGGGTGGATTCGCTTCGCTTTGCTTAGCGGGATCAATATCCAATCGACCATCGCTGCAGATTCCTCATACAGGACGAAGGTAAATGTTCCGCCCTCCGGCGCGTTATGATTGTTTTCATGGATCAGAGCAGGTGTGCCGAATCGGCTGAACAATACGAACCGTTCCGGCGTGGTCCGGTGGCTGACCTGTTCCTGTCTCCGGCAAAGCGGCTCACTGTAGGGCTCTGCAACAACCAAACGCAAATCCAAATCACTGACTTCGTCGGCATCCTCTCTGCCATAACTCCCTGTCAGCCAGGCAGCGACGAAGCGCTCGTCGTTCGATAGCGCTGCGACGATTTTCGTCAGCAAAGCTTCCCGGTTCTGGCGGTAGGCACTTAGAGAAGTTTCCATCTCATTCGTCTTATGTCGTTGCGAGGGCGTCCGGGGCGAAGTCGAAGGACAGCCCTCGCAATGACATTTTTGAATTAATACGCTCTCCCAAAATACACTTTCTTATCGGCTTCGCCGCCGCATACGATGCACGTGCCCTTTCCGCCGGGTTGGCCCTCGAGCGGGATACAGCGTATGGTTGCTTTGGTCTCTTCCTTGACCTTGGCTTCGCAGGCCGGATCTCCGCACCACCAGGAGAAGGCCCATCCGTTGGCAACGACCGCTTTGAGTTCGTCATATGTCTTGGGATCGTGAATGTTCGCATCGCGGAACTCGGTGGCGCGTTTGAGCATGGATGACTGGATATCGGAGAGCAGCGCTCTCACAGCGGACGCGAGTCCCGCCTGTGGGATGAAGACCTTGCCCTCGCGGCCGGGGACATCACGTCTTGCCACGGCAACCGAGGCTTTTTCCACATCCTTGGGCCCGATTTCGATGCGCACAGGGACGCCGCGCAATTCCCAATGGTTGAACTTGAACCCGGGAGTCACTTCTGTGCGGTCATCCATCTTGGTGCGGATGCCCGCGGCTTTAAGTTCGGCAAAGAGACTGTCTGCCGTCTCCATCACCTTGCTCTTTTCGTCATCTGTCTTATAGATCGGCACGATCACCGCCTGGATCGGCGCCAGCTTTGGAGGCATCACCAAACCCTGATCGTCACCATGTGTCATGATGATCGCACCGACCACGCGGGTGGAGAATCCCCACGATGTGGTATGGCAATATTGCAGCCTGTTGTTCTGATCGAGGAACTGGATGTCGAATGCCCTGGCAAAGTTCTCGCCAAAATAGTGCGAGGTGCCTGATTGCAGAGCGCGCTTATCCTGCATCATCGCCTCGATAGTCGTGGACATGACTGCACCGGCAAATCTCTCGCTCTCGGTCTTGATGCCCTTGATGACGGGGATCGCGGCATCGTTGATGCAGAAATCCGCATAGATATCGAGCATGCGGAAGGTCTCTTCCTTGGCCTCTTCAGCCGTGGCGTGCGCGGTGTGGCCTTCCTGCCAGTAGAACTCGGCGGTGCGCAGGAACAGCTTTGTGCGCAATTCCCAGCGCACCACGCTGCCCCATTGATTGATGAGCACGGGCAAGTCGCGGTAGGACTTGATCCACTTGGAATACATATAGCCGACAATCGTCTCAGACGTGGGGCGCACAACGAGAGGCTCTTCCAGTTTATCCCCGCCGCCGTGGGTGACGACAGCCAGCTCCGGCGCAAAGCCTTCCACGTGTTCCTTCTCCTTCTCAAAAAACGACATGGGGATCAACATAGGGAACGCAGCATTAACATGCCCGGTCTCCTTAAAACGCCGGTCAAGCCCGGCCTGCATGTTCTCCCACAGTGTCCAGCCATAGGGTTTCACGACCATGCAGCCGCGTACCGGCGAGTAATCTGCCATGTCCGCTTTCAAGACAAGCCTGTTGTACCATTCTGCAAAGTCTTCTGCTCGTGTTGGTAGTTTATCGTCAGCCATTTTGTCCTCTTTGTTGTATTTCTGTCATTGCGAGACCCGAAGGGGCGAAGCAATCTCCTCGACCATTGGGAGATTGCTTCAGTCGTGACACCGCTTCGTCTGCGGGTCTGGACGATCACTCGACCCTCCGCTCAGCGCGGGGTGCCACTCCCTCGCAACGACATATCACTCCAGCATATTTACAGCGGTATGCACATCCTTCGCAAAACGCAAGATCTCGCGCTGATGTGCGGACGTATAGGGTTCAAAGCCCCGGAAGAACTGATCGAAGACGGACCGCCAGCCGTCTCCGACCAGTATCAACGGCCTCCGGTGCAGGGACTCCACGATCATCAGGTTCCACATCAGGGCGATCTCTGTCAGCGTCCCGGCGCCGCCGGGGAGGGCGAGCGCCGCGTCAGACTCGTGGATGAGCGCATGCAACCGCTCGATCAGCGTTTTCTTCCTGATCTCTTCCATCACCCAGGAGTTCGGCTTGACGGAACGCCAGGCTTCGATATCTTCACACGTCACACCGATGACATGTCCGCCCGCTTCACACGCGCCGCGCGAGACGGCTTCCATGGTGCCGATGTATCCGCCGGTCAGTACGGTGTGGCCGCGTCCGGCTAACAGCCTGCCGAGCTCCTTCGCTTCGGCGTAGGCAGCATCGTCCTCTTTGGGTTGCGAACCGCCAAAAACGCTAACTTTCATTCTTGATCCCATTCACGTGTCTTGTTGATCTCCAGTTTGTCCAGGATTGCCTGTTCGAGATCGATATCGGATATCGATGCAAGCTGCAAAAGGTAGAGCGCTACATCGGCCAGCTCCGAAGCCAGCTCTTCTTGATCCTTGGTCTCTTCGCGCCACTGGAAGTGTTCCAGGATCTCAGACGCCTCGA
>DASTFG010000484.1:0-4902 GCA_035708785.1 Anaerolineales bacterium | reverse complement strand
GATCAAACCGCCTGGCAGCTCCAGATCCTGCTGGGGCGCTTTCATCTCCGTGCCATGGGAGAGTATGATGTCATTGTCCAGGGTCAGGGTATCGACCAGCTGGGCGGACTCGTCCGGTCGCGCGGTTTGCGCAATCCAATGATCGTCACAGATGACAATGTAGCCAGATTGTATTCTGAAAAAATACAGACCGCACTTCGCAGCGCAGGGATAGACTCAAATCTGTTTTCTATCCCTGCTGGAGAGCAGTACAAAACACTGGATACGGTAAATCAAATCTGGCATGCCTGCCTCCACGCGGGCCTGGACCGCAAGAGCACGGTGATGGCGGTCGGCGGGGGCGTGATCGGCGACCTGGCAGGATTTGCCGCGTCCACCTACATGCGTGGAGTTAGCTGGGTCTGTATTCCGACGACGCTGCTCGCCATGGTGGATGCCTCGCTGGGGGGCAAGACAGGATTCGATCTTCCCGAGGGAAAGAACCTGATCGGTTCATTTTATCCGCCCAGGCTGGTGCTTGCCGATCCACAGCTCTTGAAGAGCTTGCCGGAGGCGGAATTCATCTCCGGGCTGGCCGAAGTAATAAAGCACGGAATTATCTCGGACCCACAATTGTTCGATTTATGCACACGCGGGCTGGATTGGGTAAAAGATAACCTTGAAGTTATCGCCAAGCGGGCGATTGCGGTCAAGATAAGAGTGATCGAGGAAGATCCATACGAAAAGGGAGTGCGCGCGGCCCTCAACTTTGGTCATACAATTGGACATGCAGTTGAGCTGGTCAGCGGATTCCGGCTGCGACATGGCGAAGCGGTTTCTATCGGGATGGCGGCCGAGGCAAAGCTGGCGGAACGTTTGACGGTGGCCGGTCAAGGCTTGTCCGACGCGATCTGTGAGTCACTACTGGGGTTGGGGCTGCCCACCCGTATCCCAAAGGACTTGTCTCGCGAAGAACTCGTCCGGGCAATGAAGGTCGATAAGAAGAAGTCCAACGGTGTGGTCCGTTTTGCTTTGCCTGTTGAGATCGGGAAAGTCGAACTCATCGGGGTCCCGGATCCGGAATTGGCCCTGGAGGACGCATGAAGATACTCGTTTTGCACGGCCCGAATTTGAACCTGCTCGGCACACGCGAGCCGGAGGTCTATGGATCGATGACGCTGGGCGACATCAATCACAGGTTGTTCGAGCTGGGAAAAACTTCGGCCGCGGAACTGAAATGTGTGCAGTCGAATCACGAGGGCGCGCTGATCGATGCCCTGCACGATGCGCGTATGTGGGCGGATGGTGTCGTATTCAACCCGGGCGGGTACACGCACTCCTCGATCGCCCTGCGCGACGCGGTCATTGCCTGTGGGATTCCGGTCGTGGAGGTGCATCTCTCGAATGTATATGCGCGCGAGGGATTTCGGCATTCGTCCATGATCTCCGCTGTCTGCATCGGTAAAATCGTCGGCTTTGGCTGGAGGTCATATGAGCTTGGGCTCCGGGCGCTCATCGATGCAATTCACGATAAAAGGATAGAGTAATTCGATGATACCATCCTATCTCACTGGCCTGGAATGTTCCGGCTGTGGCCGGGCGTACTCGCACCAGGAACTTCAGACCTTTTGTGCGGATTGTCGGTCGCCCCTGCTTTCCGTCTATGATCCCGAACGCACACGCCAGGAGGTCGACCGCGATCGGCTCTCGCACCGCCCGAGAGGCATGTGGCGCTGGAGGGAACTGCTCCCCGTTATAGAGCCGGAAAACCAGGTCTTTCTGGGGGAAGGAGATACGCCTTTGCTTTCTGTGCCGCATCTGGGACAGGGATTGGGGCTTTCTCAGCTGTATGTCAAGGATGAGAGCAGTAATCCGACCGGCTCGTTCAAGGCCCGCGGGCTGGCCGCAGCCATTTCCAAGGCCAAGGAGCTTGGTGTAGAAAAGGTAATCATCCCTACCGCGGGAAATGCCGGTGGCGCGATGGCGGCCTATGCGGCGCGTGCGGGGATGCGAGCTCATGTTTTCATGCCTAAAGATACTCCTTTTGCTAACATCGAGGAGAGCCGTATTGCGGGCGCAGAGGTCGTCCTGGTCGACGGCTTGATCAGCGACGCGGCACGCCTGGCCGATGAATTGTCTCGCGCGGAAGGCTGGTTTGACGTTTCCACATTCAAGGAGCCTTATCGCGTGGAAGGGAAAAAAGTGATGGGATATGAGCTGGCCGAGGCCTTTGGCTGGCAGCTGCCGGATGTGATCATCTATCCGACCGGCGGCGGGACCGGATTGGTCGGCATGTGGAAAGCTTTTGCAGAACTTGAAGAGCTTGGCTGGCTCGAAAAGACGGAAAGACCGCGGATGGTTTCTGTGCAGGCCGACGGGTGTGCACCCGTTGTCAGTGCCTTTCAAGCCCGAGCAGAATCCTGCGATTTTTGGGAAAACGCTCAGACGATCGCATCCGGCTTACGAGTACCGAAGAGCTTTGCTGATCGTCTCATCCTGAAAGACATTTATGCAAGCGAAGGCACAGCGGTTGCGGTCAGCGATGAATCCATTCTACGGGCTCAGCGCCACCTTGCTTCTCTGGAAGGGATATTCGCTGCACCAGAAGGTGCTGCCACGCTGGCGGCGCTCGAAAAACTGATCGAGCTGAAGTGGATCCAGCCCGGAGAGCGCGTCGTGCTTTTCAACACGGGTTCGGGGCTGAAGTATCTGGATCTAAGGTGCTGAAAGATCTAAGTGGCGATATTGCGGGACATGCCGAATGATCCGTGACTTAAATCTGAAGGCGCGTTGGGAAGACACATGGGAAAGATTGCGTGCCGGCTTTGCTCCACAGGATGTCTTCGACAAATTAATCAAAGCGTATTCTGCGCCCGAGCGCTTCTTCCATAGTCTCTACCATATCCAAGACTGCCTTTCCGTATTTGACCTGGCTAGGTCCGCGGCGATCCATCCGGAAGTGGTCGAGCTTGGGATCTGGTTTCACGACGCGGTTTACGATACAAGGAGGAGCGATAACGAGGAGAAAAGCGCTGCTTGGGCCGCATCGGTAGTCATTCAAGCCGGTCTCGACGCGGAGATTGCCAAAAGAGTCTCTCGTTCGATTCTCGCTACTCGTCATAACCAGGAGGTAACCGACATGGATGCCCGGATGCTGGTAGACGTGGATCTTTCCATCCTGGGGCGCGAACCGGATCTCTTTTGGACGTATGAGGAAAATATCAGGAAAGAATACGCCTGGGTCACAGAAGACCTTTTCAAACGGGAGAGGATCAAAATCCTGCGCAGATTTCTGGAGCGCCCGTACATTTATACGTATGGGAAATACCGGGAACTGTTTGAGGGACAGGCTCGGGTGAATCTTGGGCAGGCCATCGCAAAGCTTTCCGACACAACAAGCCCTGCTCGATAAGGTGCTTATCTATGTTAAAACTCTACAGCGAATTAGCGGCCTGGTGGCCATTGGTTTCTGCCCCGGAGGACTATGCGGAAGAAGCTGCTTTCTTCGGGCGAATAATTTCGAGAGCAGACATGCCTCCGTCCCCCTCTCTGCTGGAACTGGGATGTGGTGGTGGGAGCAATGCTTTCCATCTCAAGAAGATGTTCTCTGAGGTAACGCTTACGGATATTGCACCGCAAATGCTGGCGATCAGCCGCGGCCTGAATCCGGAGTGCGAGCACGTGGAAGGCGATATGCGGACTTTGCGGCTTGGACGCGCCTATAATGTTGTCTTTATCCACGATGCCGTCGACTATATGACGACGCTCGAGGATCTGGCCCGGGCGATCGAGACAGCCTCTGTCCATTGCCAGCCGGGTGGCCTTGCCCTGTTTGTTCCTGACTATGTGCAGGAGACCTTTCAATCGTCCACCAGCCATCATGGCCGGGACGGCAATGGCCGCGCCCTGCGGTATTTGGAGTGGTCTTACGACCCTCACGAAAACGATATGACGTACACGACCGAATATGTGTTTCTCCTGCGGGATGCTAATGGGCCGGCGCAGGCTGTACATGAACAACACATTTGCGGGTTGTTTCCACGCGGCGAGTGGTTAAGGTTATTGCAGGGTTCAGGTTTTCAGGCGGAAACTGTCCGCGATGAGTACGAGCGTGATATCTTTGTTGCGCGCAGAACAAGACTCTGAAGGCAAAATACCTCTAACAAGACGACATTCTCGATTGGCCTAGAAGAACAATTCGGCTCCTCCTCCACATGAATTCCCTCAAGGAACATTTCCTTCTGGATCCCAATGTCATATTCCTCAACCACGGCTCGTTCGGGGCAACCCCTAAGCCCGTCTTCCGAGAGTACCAGCGCTGGCAGCTGGAGCTGGAGAGACAGCCGGTGGAATTCCTGGGACGGCACATTACAAAGCTGCTCGCCGATTCGCGCGCAGCTCTGGGGGAATATTTGGGTACGCATGCCGATAACCTCGTCTACACACAAAACGCCACCATTGCGCTGAACATCATTGCGCGCTCGCTGGCGCTCGGTCCGAATGACGAAGTGCTGGCAACGGACCATGAATATGGCGCAATGGACCGAATGTGGCGCTTTCTCTCGAGGGAACGTGGATTTCGATACATCAATCAACCTGTCGAGACTCCACTGCCAACAGAACAGGACTTTGTCGATTCTTTTTGGCGGGGGGTTACTGCGCGGACACGGGCCATCTTCCTCAGCCATATTACGTCCTCCACCGCGCTTATCCTGCCAATCCAAGAAATCGTCCGGCGGGCGCGTGAAGCGAGCATCCTCTCCATCATCGATGGCGCGCACGCGCCGGGCCAGATCGCGCTGCACCTTGATTCCCTTGAAGCAGATTTCTACTGCGGCAATCTGCACAAGTGGCTGTGCGCGCCGAAAGGGGCCGGGTTTCTGTACGCACGTCCTGAGCGTCAGCCCATGCTCAAACCGCTTG
>DASTFG010000483.1:0-3721 GCA_035708785.1 Anaerolineales bacterium | reverse complement strand
GTGGCTGGGACATCCCTTCCCCCGGCTGGATCTGGCTTCTGCATTAATTAATTTAAACGAGCGCTCCGACATAGATGTTATGGACAGCGCGGGCGGATGAGCTGACATCTCTACTTTTCTGTAAGCCGGTTATCGTAACCTTTTTCAGAATCCACGTCATGTAAATACAGCCTCATTCTTCCCGGATGGAAGAAAATGGAGACGATTTGCAATGGTTGCAGGTGAAGACCGCACTGGAACATCACGGAGCACAACATGAGCACAGTCATAAAATGGACCGTTACGATCCTTGCCGCAGGGCTGGCCTGGCTGGTGGCAGGCTATACCGACGAATATTTCAGGCCGTATAAGAAGATAAGCATCAATACGAGTAAAAAGTAACTTACTCTCCTCAAGTTGGAGCACCGGGGTATGCATTTTTGTAAGGTCTCCCTTGTAACCTTTTGCGGTCTCCAAAGTCATGTAGACGATCGTTGATTCTCCTCCTTGTGGAAATCCCCCTGATCATGGGCAGGGGGATTTCCATTTAAGTTTCCCGTCTCACGGGGCGTTCATTCCTCCTCTGCTATAATTTCCCCTATGATTCTGGTCACTGGCGCGACAGGCTTCATCGGTCGCGCGCTCGTTCGTCATCTTTCGGAGGCCGGGCAGCAGGTCAGGGTGCTGCTTCAGCCCTCTCCACAGTCCCCGCGTTTGCCGCGCGGCGTGCCTGTGGAAGTGGCTGTTGTCAGTTTTAAGGATGAGCCGGGCGTTCGCGCAGCGCTGCGCGGCGTGGATCAAATCTACCACCTCTCCAGTGCAGCCTCGAAGGGCCGGCGCGGCAACCTGCTGGCCACCGATATCGAAGGGACGCGTACCCTGGCGCAGGTGGCCGCCCACGCGGAGATCGAGCGCCTGATCTTTCTCAGCCATATCGGCGCCGACCGGGCCTCTGCTTTCCCGGTGCAAAAATCCAAGGGGATTGCAGAGGAGCATATTCGCCGGAGCGGCGTTCCCTATACCATCATTCGGTCCTCGGTGGTGTTTGGCCCAGAAGACCGCTTTACCAATGGACTGGCCAGTCTGCTGCGCGCGGTCCCCGGGTTCTTTCCCATCCCCAGCGATGGGCGGACTCTGCTCCAGCCTGTATGGGTCGAAGACCTGGTCACCTGTCTGCTCTGGGCATTGCAGAACCCCGAAATGGTCAATCAGACGTACGAAATCGGCGGCGGCGAATATTTTACGCTGCGCCAGGTGCTTGAAACACTGATGAGCGTTACGCACACGCGACGACTGCTAGTGCCTCTGTCGCCGCCGTATGTGCGTGCTCTGCTTGTGATGCTGGATGCCTTTGTACCGAATTTCAACATCTCAACCTACTGGCTCGACTATGTGGCCGTCAACCGCACCTGCCCGGTGGACAATATGCCGCGCATTTTTGGGTTGATGCCGGCCCGCTTTGCATATCGCCTGGATTACCTGGCGCGTAAACCCTGGTACTCCGACTTCATGGAGAGAATGCAAAAGAACCTCCGCTTTACGCGCTGAGATTTCTGATCGTTCCCAAGCAATGCCTATGCCTGCTCCCCTCATAAGAATACTCGAATCTCCAGAAGAAATGGCTGCCGTCGAGGAACTGCAGCGCGCCGTATGGCCCGGCAGTGAAACCGACGTGGTTCCCGCCCACCTGCTCATCACCGCGATGCACAACGGGGGTCTGGTAATCGGCGCCTTCCTCGAGGACCGGATCATCGGCTTTGTGTTCGGTTTTCCCGGCATCGAGTTCACACCCGATGGGCCGCGGCCGAAGCACTGCTCGCACATGATGGGCATCCACTCGGATCACCGCGATTCCGGCGTGGGCTTCGCACTCAAGCGCGCCCAGTGGCAGATGGTCCGCCACCAGGGCCTGGATCACATCACCTGGACGTACGATCCCCTGCTCAGCCGGAATGCATATCTCAACATCACGAAACTCGGCGCAGTATGTAACACTTACCGGCGCTCCGAATATGGCGATATGCGCGATGGGCTGAACGCGGGCCTGCCCTCCGACCGCTTTCAGGTCGATTGGTGGGTCAACACACGCCGGGTCGAACGCAGGCTTGGCAAGCGCCCCCGCCGCCCGCTGAAGCTGGAAAATTTCTCCAGGGCTGAGCTTCAGCCGTTGTACACACCGGAACTCGGGACCTCCGGCTTGATGCGGCCTCCCGAGCATTTTTCTACCCTCGAGGGCAGCCTTGCACTGGCCGAGATCCCATCAGATTTCAGCGCCCTGAAAGACGCCGATTTCGCTCTGGCGCGCGACTGGCGCTTTTTCTCGCGCGAGGTCTTCGAGACCGCTTTTGCCGCTGCATATATCGTCACCGACTTTGTATTCGATCAGTCGCGCAGCTTTTATGTGCTTGCTCATGGGGAGAGCACCCTGGAACCATAACAGGACCATGCAGGATACAATGGCTTAAAACAAATACACCCTCGCTGAGGGTGTATTTGCTTGTTGGATGTACTTGGATTGTAGGAGGTCGAAATTGTTCTGGAAACTTCAAGTAAAGCGCCTGCTTCACCTCCGCAGATTGGGATTCTCATTACGCGCCTGTGCGCTCATACCGATCGGGTGATAGGTCGGCTCATTATAGAGCGGCTGCGAAGTCGCAGCAGTGGTCGGCTTGGGCATAGGACGCGGGAATGACGACGCCGGGCGGACCGATTCGGTGACGGGGCGATAGGAAGACCTGTTCGAGACATAGCTGGACGGTCGTGATTCTGCAAGCGTGAAGAGGCGTTCACCCGCGATCGAAAATGTATTGATCAGCAGGACACGGATAAACAGTACCAGGGCAGCCACAAAGACGGGCACGAACTTCATCATAGCCGTCTGGCCGAGCAGAACGCCTCCCTGGGCAGTGTGCTGGAGGATGGCTACCGAGACGCCCCACCAGGTCAGCGTGGCGTTGAAGGCCGCCGCCAGGAACCAGGCGCCAAACAGATACCAGACCTCGGCAGGCTCGTCACGTCCTCTTTCCGGGGTGAAAATCCGCGCGATTCCGGCAAAATCTATTCCGCAGAAGGCCAACGCTAGAAGCGTCGCCCAGGGAAGGGGCCCAAACGACAGATTTCCCAAGATATCCCGCAAGGCAAACGAAGTGCTGGAATAGTTAAATACCTCGAAACCCAGCAGCGCGATCAGAATGATCACGCCAAAGATCAGGCCTCGTCTGTGAGCGGCACCCTGAAAGAGCCCACTGAGTGACATCGAACGGTTCATGGTAACCTCCTGTGGTCCTCCTGAGCTACACATGCACCTCACGCAAATGCAGGTGAGTCAAAGGGCCACAAATGCACAGGGAAAAGCGATACCGAATTTTAGAACACTTGTTCTAATTTGTCAAGGCTTTGGTTTGAATTTGCTAAACTGGGCTCCCCCACTAGGGCGTTTCTGTTAAGCCCCTCCGGACTACATCCAGTGCTTGCAGGGCCGTGAGATTACGCCACGGCCAGGCGCTCTTCATCCGGACTGGGTCGTCGAAGAAGTTGCGCGCGAAGGTCAAGTGAAAGTTGTCGGAGCTCAGCCCGTGATTGGGCAAAGGCTGGACAGCCGCCCAGAAGTTCCAGAGCGGGAGATCGTAATCGTAGGCAATCTGCGCGATCGTGGCGTTGATGCTGTGATCCCCCTCGAGATTATCGGCTTTTGTGGCGATGATCGGCACCGTGCCCGTCTCGAGGATGCGGTCGATCACAC
>DASTFG010000482.1:0-5354 GCA_035708785.1 Anaerolineales bacterium | reverse complement strand
TTGACTCAGCGCCAGCAAGAGACAATTCGTTGCTGGCCCTGCGCAGTTGTCTGCTCTTTTTATGCTTATCTTTTGTGCGAGGAGTGGCAGTGACGAATTTGCTTATGCTCCCGGTGATGCCAGCCGTTAGGCTGCTCGGATCATCGGTTGGGGTTGTAGTTTACAGGCTACTCGTGAGGTGCTTAGATTACATGATTGCTCACCCGGGGATGCGCAAAGATACAGTGAGCTAAAGAGGATGTTGGCGAAAGAACGCCCGCAGAGCATAGACGCGTATATGGATGGTAAAGATGGTTTCATCAAAGAAATGGACCGGCGCGCGCAGCACAGTGGCGTACGCCAAAGAACCTAGAATAACCTTTTGAACGCCGTCCCCATTCGCTTCGCCCCAAGGCCGACCTTCTTTCCTGCCCATAAGCCCGCTTTAGCCCCGCTCTCACCGAAATGTTTCGCCCCACTGCCAAACTGCTTACCGGCTTTCATTATCTCCTGACCGCTCCTTTTAAGGTGACCGACAATTGTCCGTGATCCAGTAGTGCTCGCTTTGCGGGGGGAAGCCGGGGGCGCGTTAAGCTGATCGTTGTTGGCGTCGGCTGAATCCCTGTCCACTGCGACAGAAGATGAATCCTGCCTGGCCGCTCCGCCAGTGTGTTCAGCCTTAGGTGTCATTATCGCTCTCATTGATGTACCTGTTGGGCTGGTCCGGCTTGCTTCTATCTCGTTAGCCGGGACAGGGTCGTTCAGCCTTCCGTTTCCGCCGGATCGCAGCCCTCCCCCTGCGTTCATGCGACTCGCCTCCTGTTCGGATGAGGCTTCTCCGGACTGAGGTCTCGCTACTGCAAAAGCCCCGTCTTCGGCCTTCTCGACCTCTAGTGGCTTTTGCTGGATTGTTGAGTCACTTGATGTGTATATCCTCAGTAGGGTCGCGGCCAACGCTATAGCCAATACTGCTCCTACGACCCCAAACCGCAACAGAAAGTATCTGCCTTGTCTCGCCCCAGGTGGAACTCTCTCTTGCAGCCCGTTTGTTGTTTCTTTATTGGGCGATTGGGGAACGACCGGAATCGGGTCGCCGTCGTGTTTTAACTCCATCTGCATCCTGTCATGACTATCCGGTATCGGCGCCTGGATTTGCGGGGTCGAGTCAGCGAAGGCTGTCTGGTCCGGGGGAACTCCTTCCCTACCTTCAAGCAGACTCGAAACGATTTCGATCAACTCTTCAGGCTCAAAAGGCTCGCTCAGGTATGCGTCAGCGCCGGCCTCGAACGCCAAACATTGATTGAGAGCATCGAAATGCCTATCTAACAGGACAACCGGCAAGGACCGAAACTTCCGGTCTTCTCTGACGTGTCTGCAAAGCTCATAGCCGCTCGTATCGGGCAGAGCAATTTCTGTGATCAATAACTCCGGGTTGGTTTCATTCAGCAAGAACAAGGCGGAACATTCGTCATCAGCACACGATGTCTCAAACCATTCTTCATTGAGTGTGTGCGCACGCAGGTCTCGAAAGCTGTGATCAACTGCCACGAGAAGGATTCTGTTGAACATACATTCTACTTCAATCGGGAAAAATACTACTATCAGGCCGGCTTCTACCAAGCAATTGAATCCACGCAGTAATTGTATTCCTGGCCAGTAAGGGCCGCAAGCCAACGGGCTTAATACATCGAAGACGGCAAAGAGAGATGATCGGAGCAGACAAGTTGGGGGTGGTTCAGTTATTTGCCTCGATGCCTTATGGCACTCAAGCAGGTTAAACTAATAGTCGCTCAATACGCCCGCGCGTAGGGTGATGCCCGGCGTTAGACCTCCGTTGCTCAGGATGATTTGAAGGGAATGTGTTATGCGTGTCCTTATCATAGGTGGAACAGGATTCATCGGTGTTCATGTGCTCCATCAACTGCTTGAAGAAGGCCATGATGTTGCCCTCTTCCAGCGTGGCCAGACCCGAACTGAGCTCTCATTTCCAGTCCACCACATCTATGGTGATCGAAAAGAGCTTCCCACCTTCGCCAGCGATTTTAGGGGATTTGCGCCTGATGTTGTTCTCGACATGATCCCTTTCACTGAACAGGATGCTCTATCACTAATGAGTACATTTCGCGGAACAGCTCGGCGAGTCGTTGCTATCAGCAGCATGGATGTCTATCGAGCCTACGGACTCTTCCGCCGAAGCGAGGTCGGCAAGCCGGAACCCATGCCATTTGATGAAGACGCGCCTTTGCGTAGCAGCTTATTCCCGTATCGTAGCTTAGCGCAAAGCGCCGGCGATATACTTTACAATTATGAGAAGATCCTCGTTGAGCGTATTGTATTGAATGACGATGAATTATCTGGCACGGTTTTGCGTCTCCCTTGTGTGTACGGCGCTGGTGACAGCTACCATCGCACCTTCGAATACCTGAAGCGAATGGATGATGGGCGGCCCGCAATTATTCTTTCTGAAGCGAAAGCGCAATGGCGCTGGACCCGTGGCTATATGGAGAACGTTGCCGCAGCGATCACTCTTGCCGTGACACATGAGGAATCGGCGGATCGAATATATAATGTAGGCGAAGCGGAAGCGCTGACCGAAGCCGAATGGGTGGGGGAGATAGGGCGAGCTGCGGGGTGGAACGGTGATGTAATCACCGAATCTGCAGATATGTTGCCAAAACATCTGGTAGAAGAATATGACTACCGACATAATCTGGCTGCTAATACGGGGCGGATACGAAGGGAGCTAGGCTATAGTGAGCCGGTATCGCGTGAAGCAGCCTTGAAGCGTACAGTCGCCTGGGAACGGAGAGCAGCGCCGAAAGAGGTCAGCGCAGAGCGGTTTGATTATGCAGCCGAGGATGAGGCGCTAACAAAGATAGGAAGATTGAGGAGATGACAATTTGTGATCCTCTGTGTTCAGTCTGACAAAGGCATGCACAGGAGCGCGCGGAGGAAGATTTGTATGAATCCAGTAGCGCCGTTCGGCGGCCCGCTGATGCCAGCCGTTAGGCAATCCAAGAGGAGGATTCGATGAACGAGCTAAGCCAGATCGCCCCTGCCTTTGTTGAGATGGCTCACCGCATCGTCTGGTGCAGCGCAGCCACCGTGGATGCGAAAGGAAGACCTCGATCCCGTATCCTCCACCCCATCTGGCAATGGGATGGCATACGTCTCGTCGGCTGGATAGCCACCAGCCCGACGCCCGTCAAGCGCGCTCACCTCAAAGCCAGCCCCTACATCTCTCTAAACTACTGGGCTCCCTCACACGACACCTGTGTGGCCGAATGCCACGCGACCTGGGCTTTCGACGACGAGACGCGGAGCATGGTGTGGGACCTCTTTCTCAACGGCCCCGAGCCGGTCGGCTACGACCCGGCGATCATTCCTGGATGGGACAGCCCGACGTCGGATGTTTTTGCCGCTCTGCGGCTAGAGCCGTGGCGGCTGAGAGTTTTTCCAGGCAGCGTACTGAAGGGCCAGGGGGGCGATGTGCTCACCTGGCAGGAGTGACCGGCACGCAGGGAAAGCAGTGACGTAAAGAGCCAGGCTCCTGTCCAAGGGAAGTCGTTAGGGCCTACATAGTCAAGCTTTCAGCGAGACGAAGACGAGCGCAGTAGGAAAGCTTGACTATGACTGAGCAGAGCGTAAAATATCCGCGCGAGGGAAATGCAGAGTAGCGATACTGCTCAGGTGATATTTATGAGATTGCGCCGAGACACGGTATCTTCTCTAAAGAGTCTGCAAAATGAATCTCGATGATCTTGAAAAGCTGAATACCGCAGTCGAATTCCTTATCAATCAAAAGTCCTTCGTAGAAAGAATTGAGCAACTCAGTGAAGAGATCGATCATTCCCATGAGTCATTTGTCTGGTCCGTTATAGATTTGGTCTTCATAGACCGTAAACTGCCTGAATGTATCAGGTCATGCTGGCTCTTCGTCCTGAAGAAGGACGTATGGACCGGATGCCATTACCACCCTGATAGTATCCAGCATATGGTTATGGTCAATGGACAAGGCGTGTCGAAGGTGGCGGGAATACAAGAGAGAATGATTCAATTTGGATCATCTAATAATCCGCTGGCGGACATATGGTATGTTATAGATAAAGGCGTTCCCCATGAGTTCTTTCCTGAAGACAGCAATATGGTAGTGATTTCGTTTCACACCTGTGAGGCAAAGGAATTAGAAGAGGTTGATTGCGGGACCGGTGAAAAACGACGATACGAAAAGGAGAACTGAACCACTATCTATCTGGCATAGATGACGACTCTGATATACGAGGAGAGAATGAATACTCTTTGTCATAAAATAGAAAGTATCCGCAAAGTTATTGACCCTCACAATCTCCTGCGCCTGGCCTGTCTGGCGTCCGCGTTGCTCCTGGTCTCGCTCAAAGCTCACGGCCAGGAGATCGCCTGGCCGCAGTTCCGCGGGCCGGACTCGAACCCCGTGGGGGCGAACGCGCGACTGGCTGACCGCTGGTCGAAGACCGAGAACGTGGAGTGGTCGCGGGAGATTCCAGGGCGCGGGTGGTCGTCGCCGATCGTGACGGGCGGCAAGGTGTTCGTGACAACCGCAACGACCGAGGGTAAGTCGAAGCTGCCGCAGATCGGGACCGAGTACAGCAACGAGTACGTCGCGGAGTTGAGCAAACAGGGGCTTTCGCAGGAGCAGATACTGGAGCGTGTGACGGCGCGGGACATCGAGCTGCCGAAAGAAGTAATGCTGCACTACTTTCTCTATTGCCTGAACCTGAAGAGCGGAAAAGTCGAGTGGCAGAAGGAGTTTTACGCGGGGCGTCCGCCGGGCGGGCGTCACCGCAAAAACAGCTTTGTATCAGAGAGTCCCGTGACCGATGGGAAGTTCGTTTACTTGTATGTGGCGAACCTGGGGTTGTGGGCGTTTGACTTGAATGGGAAGCAGGCTTGGTCGACGCCGCTCGAAGCGAATCCGATCTACCTCGACTTAGGGACGGGTAGTTCGCCCGTGCTGGCGGGCAACCTGCTGGTGATCGTCAACGACAATCAGAAACAACAGTACATCGCGGCATTCGACAAGCGGACGGGTAAGCAGGTCTGGCGCACGAATCGGGACCTGGGCGGCAAGGAGCAGCCGGTTCAGAGGTCTGGTTGGGCGACCCCTTTCGTTTGGCGGCACGCGCTGCGCACTGAGGTTGTGGCGGTGGGACCGGACGTGGTTGTGAGTTACGACCTGGCGGGGAAAGAGCTGTGGCGCATGTCAGGAATGGCGGCGACGCCGATTCCAACGCCCTTCGCTTACAACGGACTCCTGTATATCAACGGCGGTCGGGGACGGCCCCTGTTCGCAATTCGCCCTGGTGCTGCGGGCGATATCTCGCTCGGAAAAGATGAGC
>DASTFG010000481.1:0-11821 GCA_035708785.1 Anaerolineales bacterium | reverse complement strand
GAAATGGGGATAATCCCACGGCTGCGAGCGGTTGTTGGCCGTGACGATATATCCTTCGTCGGGATTGAACACGTGGGGCAGCTCGTCGAACGGGATGAAGCCGGTCCATTCGTATTCGTCCGTCCAGCCGGGGACGGGCAGGGTCCCATCGCCATTGGCGCGGATGGGGATGTCGCCCGGAAGCTGGTAGCCAATGTTACCGTCGACGTCGGCATACAAAAGGTTCTGGGGAGGCACGTGGAAGCTTCGCGCGGCCTCACGGAAATCCTCCCAATTCTGGGCTTTGTTGAGTCCCCAGATGGCCTGAAACGGCGTGGAAGGCGCGAGCGCAGTCCACTTGAGGGCGATGACGTACTGCTCGGGCAGCTCCACGCCGGCGCGTTCTCTGAAAGGAACAAACTCAGGATCATCGTTTGTATTTTCATCTTTTAAGGGACCATAGCTCTCGGAGATCACCGGCCCGTGCCTGGTCAGGCGCACCATGACCTCGACCGGATCCCCGCCGACGACCTGAATGGTCTCTTTACGGGTTTCGAAATCCACCCATTCGCCGTTGACTTCATACTGGTTTGGGTCCTCCGGGTTGACGCGCTCGATATATAAATCCATCACATCCGGATTGGCGTTTGTATAACCCCAGGCAATCCGGTCGTTGTGGCCGATGATCACGCCGGGCGTACCGGCAAAGGTGAAGCCGGCGACGTTATAGGGACAGGCCTCCGTGAGGGGCTTGCACTGCAGATGAGCCTGGTACCAGATCGAGGGCATCTGGATGCCGAGATGCGGATCGTTCGCGAGCAGCGGCATGCCGGTCGCAGTCCGCGAGCCGGAGATGGCCCAGGAGTTGGACCAGATCCCGTCCCCCGCGGGACCAAGCGCGCGGTCCAGGAGGGAGACGTTCTGCTGGAGCGCGGAGAGAGTCTCGTCGGGGATGTCAATTGCGACCGGAGGACTTGCCGCGCCCGCAGCGCTTCCTTCCCCGATTTTATTTACGATGACAGGATGATCCTCAGGATAAGCGGGATAAAGCACCGCGACCTGTTCAGGCGTGAGTGTTTTGAGCAGCACGGCCCGCTCGATCTCGTCATTCATATTGCCGCGCAGGTCCCAGGCCATGGCTTTGCCCCACGTCAGGCTGTTAATGGGTGTCCATGGCTCGATCTCGTAATCCGGGCTGAGCAGTCCCAGGATGGCGTATTCGAGGCTGAGCGCGGTCTTGCCACGATCCCTCAGATACGCGTTCACGCCCTCGGTGTACGAATCGAGGATGGACCTGGATACCGGATCGAGCTCCGCGTATTCCTGTTCGGCGATGAGGCGCCATCCGAGCGTCCGGAGGAACGTGTCGGTTTCGACCTGACCGGACCCGAACATCTCAGAAAGCCTCCCCGAGCCGATGTGCCGCCATGTATCCATCTGCCAGAAACGATCCTGGGCGTGGACGTAGCCCTGGGCGAAGAACAGGTCGTGCTGCGTGGTCGCATAAATGTGAGGAATGCCCATGCTGTCACGGTATATATCTACCGGGCCATCGAGACCCTCGAGCTGGATCTCCCCCTCGATTTGCGGGAATGACTTCGACGCGACCGTGTTGGGCAGGTAGCTCTTGAAATAATATGCCCCTCCTGCTCCCAGCACGAGCGCAAGGATGGTGATTCCGATCAGCCCCCGTTTAAGAAAGAAACCGACTCGGTTCATGGTTCCTCCGGTAATTTGACTGTGGAGCGGGTTGGCGGCGCGGCGGCCTGAAAGGGCAGCCCGCCAGGCCTCGCGGCGAGCGGAACGTAGTCAAGGCGAGGAGTTTAAAAAAGCGTGCACTTCGACTTCGCTCGGTCTCGATGTTTGCATCTCGACCAGCAGCTCCGCTCAGCGCGGATAGATTATTGAGCAGTCCCGAGCAGCCGCGGGAACCAGTACCACAGCAGGTCCGCGGCGGGCTTGCTGTGAACCGATGCGGACTTATCGTGTAAGGCGACAGGCGCAAAATAGCCGCGGCTGACCAGCCCGCTCACCCAGGTGCGGGCGTTCACGGCGTTGAAGAGCGCATCATAAATATCTGCCTGCTGCTGCAGGTCGAGATTCACCGTGTTGATATCCGCGTTGGGGCGGCTGAGAGCGGTCCAGTACAGGCAGCCTCCGCTTCCGTCCGGGATGCATCCGGTGGCCGAATGGGTCGAGGAGGGATAGGACAGCCCGATGATCAGCGGTTTGCCTACCTGCGATTGCACGGGCAGGACATTTTCATCGAGCAGTCGTCCCGCCTCGGCAAGCATGTTCGTTTTGTCCGGATTCGGCTGGTCGCTCAGCCTGGCGAACCACAACAGATAGACCCCGTCAGCATCTCGCAAGAGATTGATCGGCGCTTCGATGTCGACTGCGTCGTATGGGAGCGCAAAGAGCACCTGGCCGCGGAAATGCTGTCTTACTTCCGAGATCACATTTCTCCAGCGCGCTTCCGCGTCCGCAGGGACCCCGCTCGAGGTTCCGTCTGCAAGTCTCCCCGAGGGCAACGCGGGCGCGATCCAATCACCGCCGAGGATCAAGCCCTGTGCCCCCGACTGGCTTGCCAGGTCCGCATGATGCACGGCAAAGGCGCGGTAGTGATTGAACCAGTCTGCCCACCAGGCAGCATCGCGCGGTGCCCGTTGCCAGAAGTCCTCGGCGTCCGTGGCAAAGCGCGCCTGCGGGAACAGGGCCACGTTCAGATTGAGCGCCCGCGCTTGCGAGACCGATGTAACCGTGTCCGTCCAGAACGGGTCCCTACCGGGCTGCTCCGAGAAGTTCAACGGGTTTTCGCGGGAGTATGTCCAGGAGGGTGTGAGGACCGCCCAGTTCGAGCCCAGTGCCTGGACGTTTTGCAGTGCCTGCTGCGTGAACCTCGGCATGCTTGGTTCGTAATACGATTGGAATTCGATGCCTGCCATGAAACCTGTGCCGCGTGAAGGGATGTTCGCGGCCACGATCGAGCCGCTGCCTGCTGTTGGCAGCCACTGCCACTGGCTGACAGTATCGATGATGTCCTGTGCGGCAAGGCTGATCGATACGATCCGGCCGCGGCTGCTGTCCCCGGCGGTCTGCACATCGTCTGCCGAGTCGCATTGTGCGTTCCTGCAGAACCGGTAACCCAGCGAGCCGACAATGTTAAGGGGACCATAGAGTCTATACGCCCAGCGATTATTCCCGAGATGCCACATGGGGATCGGCGGAGTCCAGCCGTAGGGGTTGAATTGGATGTAGATCACATCGGTCAACGGCGTATCGGCTGGCACCGTGAGCTCGAACAGGATGGGCGAATTGGGGCCAGACTGCCAGGACTGGACGGTATCATTGACCGTGATATTCTGAGTGGGAACGATCAGGTGCCGTGTGAAATACCTGCCTTCGGATGTAAACTCCGAATTCCAGAACCCGTCGCCGAGGGTATATTTGTACTCGATGCTCGCACCGGCC
This sequence comes from Anaerolineales bacterium, assembly GCA_035708785.1. Classification (GTDB taxonomy): domain Bacteria; phylum Chloroflexota; class Anaerolineae; order Anaerolineales; family Villigracilaceae; genus Defluviilinea. The sequence continues at coordinate 8,371 of DASTFG010000481.1, read as the reverse complement.
GGCAGGAACAGAGAGACCGAATAACGCCCGTCCGGCAGGGGAGTGAGCACGGGCATCCGGTCGGCAACCGTGCTTAATCCGCCACGTAGATCGGCAAAGGTGTTTCCAAGCTGGAGCAGGTTGCCGGCCAGCCGCAAGGGCGCGCCGCCCTGGGTGGTCTGCGGGACCGAGACCGTAAAGATGACGTTCACCAGCTGGGCCGGCCTCATCCGGAGGTCCACCGGCGTGCCCTGGTTCTCCCCAACCATCGCCCCCTGTTGAAATGGTTGATATGTCCCATCGAGTGCATACGCCACGAGGTTATGAGGACCGGCGCGCAGGCCGGTCAACTGGAAGCGACCGGCAGAGTCGGTCAGGCTGCGCACGCCGCCCGCGGTGACCATAATGTCCGGGATCGGCGCGCCCGTATCCGAGTTGACGACCGTGCCAGATATCGTCCCGGATAAAGTATTGACAGGTCTGTCGCTCCAGCTGTTGAGCGTCTCCTGGATCTGCGTCGGCCCGTTGATGTAGACGAGACGGTAGCGGATGTTCTCGTCCAGGTTCGAATCCTCCGCCACGCGCGCCCCGCCCAGCCTGGTGTAGCGATATTTGATGACCGCCTGGTCCGGAATGGTCAGCAGCACCGTGTACGTGTTCGGGTCCACCGCGGTCATCTGGTAGTCCACCGGATTGAGGGCCAGCCCGGTCACTTCATCCAGGACGCTCAGGGCGAGGATTTCATTGGCAGGCAGCGGCTCGGGCAGCCGTACCGTGAATGTCACCTCGGCTCGTGGAGCAGGTGTGGAGGTGGGTCCAGTGGGGACGTTTGGATCCGGTGGACCGGCGGTGGGGAAGACTGGCCACTCGAGCAGGGAAATCGTGCATGCCTGGCTGGCCATCGCAAGGATGACGATCAAGGATAGAACTCGGCGCGGAAACATAAAACGTGGTTTCATGACTTCTCCTCGATGCTTCACAGTGCAGCTCATCTGCAATTCCAGCTAACACAGGGATTCAACCAGACGCGGCCCATGCTCCGAACAGGTCTGTCTTACGCAGATGATTCCAGTGTGGCTTCGTTTCTCCTTCGCCCGGCGTAGGCGACATAGCTCAGGCCGATACTGACGAAGTATAGCAGGGTCATGGGCACCATGACCAGCGCCATGTTGACGGGATCGATGGTCGGCGTGACGGCCGCGGCCAGGATCGCAATGACGACGATTGCCAGCCTCCAGTGCTGCGCCAGAACATTTGGTCTCACAAATCCGACCGATGTCAGGATGTAAATGATGAGGGGAAATTCGAAAAACAGGCCGATCCAGATCATCAGCCCGGTGACAAAGCCGAAATAGTCGCGCGCCGTCCAGAACTGAGAGATGTCCGTGAAGCCTCCGAGAAATGGCAGGGCCGCCGGCAGGAGCACATAATAGGTGAATGCCATCCCGCCTAAAAACAGGATGGTGGCAAATGGGATCCCGAGCAGGCTGAACTTCCGCTCTTTTGATTTCAGGCCGGGTGCCGCGAAGAACCACAGCTCGAACGCAATGTAGGGGAGCATGATGGCGATACCGCTCGTGAGCGCCACGCGCATGAAGACTCCGAGCTCCTCGGTCACCTGGATGGCCTGGAGGTTTTCCAGCCCACCGACCGGGCGGGCCAGATATGACATCAACGGGCCCGTGAAGTAGAACGAAATGCCCACGCCGATTGCCAGCGCGATGACGATGCGCAGGAGGTGCCCGCGCAGTGCTTCGATGTGACCCCAGAAGCTCTCGCGGGCCTGCTCTTCCGCAGCCAGGCTGGAGAATGTGTCGATCAGCGGGCGGTCATCGGGCTCGACGTTCAGGAACTGCGATATACGGCGGAACACTCGAAATGGGATGGCAAGGAGGTTGAAGATCAGTACAAATGGAAATGTGATCACCCGCCAGAGCGCAGAAAGGACTTTAGACATGTTCCTCAGGGTCTCGTGTGCTCTCTGCTTCGTCTTTGCTGGCTGCGTCCACGGATGGGGCGCCGGCAGGTGGCTGGGGGGCGGGGTTCGAATCTTTTGATGGGATCCGGCCGGCCCTGCGTTCGGCCGAGGAACTGCCAGTGGAGGCCGGGGGGTAGATGCGCGGATCGATGGAACGGCGGATCTCCTTCTCCGCCTCCCGCATTTCCATGTTCGCTTCACGCATCAAATTCCTTGGGAGGTTCCTGAGCTCGCTGGATGTCCTTTGAAAGACCTTCCAGCTGTCGGATTGGACAAGCTGGTTCAGCCAGCGCCCAAGGGTCCTGCCAGCCTTTTGCATATCCTTCGGGCCGAGGACGATCAGAGCGATGATCAGGATGAAGATGAGTTCCTGCCAGCCGATACCGAAAATCTCCATCTTGAAATGCTATGCCTTCTGGATCGCCTGCTGGATCTCATGCTGGTGATCGGCGAGTGCGCCGAGCACGCCGTTGACGAAGCGCGGTGCGGAATCGGAGCCGAATTGTTTTGCCAGTTCCACCGCCTCGTTGATGGCCACCTTGATGGGGGTCTCGTGGAACACCGCAAACTCCCAGAGCGCCATGCGCAGGATGTTGCGGTCGATTGCAGCGACCTGGTCGAACGGCCATTCGGGTGCGTACCTTGCGATCAAGCGGTCGAGATTATTTGTGCGGGGAAGGACGCCGAAAATGATCTGCCGGGCAAAATCCGAGAGCTCGTCTGAGAGAGGCGTCTCCTCCAGCCGGGCCCGGAAGACATCGGCGGGAGGATGGTTGGCGATATCGACTTCGTAAAGTACTTGCAGGGCAAGCGAGCGGGCCCTGGTGCGGGGTTTCATGCAGACGAAGCCTCGGTTTCCTCGTAATCGATATCTTCGATGTTGATCTTGACCGCCCCGATATCCATGCCGACCATTTCTTGCAGTGCGCGCGCGACCTGGCGCTGGACGTTGCGGCTGACTTCGCGGATGTTCACATCCCTCTTGAGGACGAGATACAGGCTGGCGAAGACGGTATTATCCGTGACCTGAAGGCGGATGCCCTCGTGCGCGCCGCGCTTGAAGAGGCGGTTCACGCCGCCCGGCACCTGGGCCATGCGGCTGACGCCGGGGACGCTCAGCGCCGAAAGTTTCGCGATGGTGATGAGCACGTCCGGCGCGACCGTTGTTTTTCCTTGTCGGTATGAGTCTTTCATTCGTTCTCCTCAGTTCCCCTCTCCCCGCTTCGACTACGGGCTGCGCCCTCCGCTCAGCGCGAATGGGAGAGGGGCCAGGGGTGAGGGCTACATCATCGCCATGCCGCCGTCCACGCCCAGCACCTGGCCGGTGATGAAGGCGGCCTGGTCGGAGGCCAGAAAGGCGACGGCATAGGCGACCTCTTCAGGTTTTCCCTTGCGGGCCAGCGGCACCATTTTGAGCGCGGCCTCGAGGGTTTCGGGCGCCATCGCATCCAGGATCTCGGTGTCGATAAACCCGGGCGCGACCGCGTTGACCGTGATATTGCGGGAGGCGACCTCGCGGGCCAGCGACTTGGTGAAGGCGATCTGCCCGCCTTTGGAGGCGGAGTAGTTCGTCTGGCCGGGATTGCCCATCTGCCCTGCCACCGAGGACATGTTGATGATGCGCCCATAGCGTTTGCGCATCATTTGTCTGACGGCCGCCTTCGAGCAGTTGAACGTGGACTTGAGGTTCGTGTTGAGGACTGAGTCCCAGTCCGCTTCCGACATCATCATGATAAGAGTATCCTTGGTGATGCCCGCGTTGTTGACGAGGATGCTCAGGTCGCCGAAGGTCTCGACCGCGAACTTCACCAGCGCTTCTGCCTGTTTGAAATCAGATACATCTGCCTGGAAGGCGGCAGCTTTGCCGCCTGCGTCCTGGATTTTCTTCACAACCTCATCCGCAGCTTCGGAGGATTTGTTGTAGTTCACCACGACCGCCGCGCCGCGTGAGGCCAGTTCGAGGGCCACCGCGCGCCCGATGCCGCGCGATCCGCCGGTGACCAGGGCGACCCTGTTCTCGAGCGTCGATGGATCTGCCATATTCGATTCTCCTCAGGCGGGATTATACATCATGTACCGCGCTCCCAACGCCGCCCCCGGCGACGGTATTCACCAATAATCGTCGCCGGCACCGCTGCGCGGCACGCTCCGCGCGAGACGGCGGCTTGCACTTAGTGATGAGTTCTGAGTCCCAGCGCTAATGCGACTCCCCCTCCCAGGGCGATGACCGCGGCCAGCAAGAACGCGTCCTGCCAGAAGCGGATCGGGAACAGCCGGATGAGCGTATCCGAATACAGGAACATCCACGAATCACCCTCGAAGAACAGGCTGTGGAACACGGCGAAGAAATTCCAGAAGACATTGGGACTGATCGCAATCCCGATGACGACGATCAGGCCCACGGTAACCGCCAGCCCGACCATCAGCCAGCCGCCGCGCATCAGGCCGAGGCGGTACGCTGGCCACCAGCCCCCGAACCAGGCCCAGACTCCAAGCAGAAGCAATACCGCGAGCGTGGCATACCAAACCTTCAGCGCGCCCTGGGTCACGAGCTTGACGTCGTCCATGTGACGCAGCTCGCGTTCGTTGTAGAGGGGCGTACCATCGTCGAATTTCAGATCGCCGAGATAGGAAATGTCTTCATCGATCAAGAGGTAGTTCAGCGCATATGGCGCCCAGCGCAGGCGGTCCTCCTTGGTGAAGCCGTAGGCGTCAGGCGGGAAGTAAGGCATGCTGTATTCGATGCTCAGAAACAGTGGAGTAAGAAGTACGCGCAGCCCGAGACCGATCAGGGCGATGGGAACGAGGAGGGTGACGAGCCAGGAAAGGAGGAGAAATTTATTCATATTCTATTGGATGTATTGCGTCCCTCCCCCAAGAATAAACCGGATCACCATATCGTTCACGATCCACTCAATCGGGGCGCGGTCGTCGGTGAAGACCTGCGTCACTTCATAGCCGGACTTCAGGTTGGCGAAGGTTACCTCCATGGTACCAGTAAGCAGCGGGTGAACATTTGGGTCCTGCGAGAGCACAACGAGGTTGGTCGCGAAATCCTCCGGCTTGGTAACCTGCTTGGTCGCAAAGATCATCGTGTTCAACGTGCCGGGGATGTCCATGGTGTAAACGGAGGGGAAGATTGTCCCCATCGTCGTGGCCAGCCCGTTGATCAGCCGCCGGTCGCCGGGGACACTGGCGGTGTTAATTGCCAAAACGCCGTCGTCGGTTAGATGGGTATGGACGATCTGAAAGAATTCCTGCGTCGTCATGTGCGGTGGGATGTACGGCGGGCGGTACGCGTCCACGGCGATGATGTCATACGTATATGGACTCTGCTCGAGTCCGAGCCGCCCGTCGCCAATATAAACATTCAGGTTCGGCATCGTCATGTCAAAATATTCTCGTCCCACTTCTACGATCTTCGGATCGATCTCGAATCCGTCGATGGGAATATCCCCATACACCGCGGTCATTTGCCGCGCGGTCGTGCCCGCGGCCAGGCCCACGATGGCAACGCGCTCTATATCTGCTAGCTTTCGATTCGGATAAAAATAGGGACTGACCAGAAACTGGCTCCAGGGTCCGCCGTATTGGAGCGTGTCGGGGTGATAGATGGAGTGATCGCCCTGTCCTTCGTTGAGCTTCAGCACTGTATAACCATTTCGCTGCTGCACTTGAATATAGTTATAGGCCGACTCAGTCTCATAGATCTGCCCGGTGCTGCTCTTGATGGCTTGCTGGCTGGAGACCAGCGCTGCAAGGATCAGGACGATCGGCATCCATGCATGTCTGAGTGTCGCGCGCCGGTCGGCGAATCGCGCCAGCCCGACCAAGGCGACGATCAACAAGGTCATGCTGAATAAAAGGAATGTGTTCTTCGTCCCAATCGCCGGAATCGTCACAAGCGTGGGAAGAAACGTCCCGATGAAGGAACCGAGTGTGGAGACGGCGTAGATCCGGCCGGAGATTTGTCCGGCGTGCGCGGGATCGTCCACGCTCAGGCGGATGGCAAAGGGGGAGATCGTGCCCAGCAGGGTGACCGGCACAATGAAGAGGACCAGCACCGCGATGAACGAGGCGCCCAGGATGCCAACCTGCAGGAACTCAAAGGCGCTCGCCGCAGAGCGCAGGACGGGTCCCGCGATGTATGGGACCAGTCCCAGCGTAAACGCGCCCCATGCCAGGACGCGGTACAGCGCGGCCGCGGTCGGGTTCGCGTCCGCCCATTGGCCGCCGAGGAAGTACCCGATCGTGAGATAGATCAGGATCAGCCCGATGATGCTTGCCCAGACGATGTTGCTCGTTCCAAACACATTGCCGATCAGGCGCGCCGCGGCGAGCTCTGCAGCCAGGATCGTCATGCCCGAGATGAAGACAGTGAAGAGGAGATAGCGTTTCATGATTGAGAGGATTATACCGTTTGAAAGTTGGTGATAAGAGACGCGAGAGCCAGGAACTTGGACGACTGATATACTTGAAAAGCATATTGAGGCTTATCTAGATCCACAAGCTTTGTCGTCTACTGCTTACGCCGCCGTCCCCGGCGGCCATTATCCAGTATCTCTTGCGCCGCGCTCCTTCGAGCGTGCTACATGAGGGACGGCGCAAGGAGCGTGGCGGAGATCTATCTATGTATATCCACAAGCTCTATCGTGAAGAGGATCGCGAGAAAATCCTGGAATTCATCCGCCAGAATGATTTTGCCACCCTGGTGGCGTATGATGGCGAGAAGCCGGTCGCCAGCCATTTATTGATGGAAATTGTCGAGCAGGGGGAGACTTTGTTTGTCAACGGACATATGTCCAAGGCAAACTCACTGTGGAAGATCCTTGAGAAGAGCCCGGAAGTCCTCGTCATCTTTCAGGGTCCTCATACCTATATTTCGGCAACCTGGTACAACCATATCAATGTGCCGACGTGGAATTATCAAAGTGTTCATATTTATGGCAAGCCGCGCGTGATTACGGAGCACAGCGAATCGTATGGCATCCTCAAGAGACTGATCGAGCGGCATGAGCCGGACAGTCCTTATAAACTTGAGACGCTTCCCCAGGACTTTGTGCGGAGGGAGATGAAGGGGATCGTCGCGTTCCAGATCGAAGTGACGCAGATCGAGGCAAATCACAAACTCAGCCAGAACCGGGATGACGAAAACTACCGCAGTATCGTCGCGCATCTCGAGGCGCGCACGGATGAGCTCTCGCATCAAGTCGCGGAGGCGATGAAGAGAAAGCGGCCCCTGCCGCGTTGAATATTTTGCCTTATTTGGCTGCCGCAGCCAGCGCGTCCTTGATTTGCTGTATGTGCGCCGTGATGTGAAAATTCGGCTGGAGCAGGATGGAGCCGAATTGGTAATAACTGCCTTTGTTCGCGGCGAACTCTTCCGGGATCAGGGCTGTGAAGGTCAGGATCTCTTCCACGGTGCGGCGCAGCTCCTCCAGCACCATCCTGATGGATGGGTTTGCCTTGACAGTCGCCTCCACCTGCGCGGTGACATTGCTGCCGAAGCCGTCCGTGGTCAAGGCGTAGCCGTCGATCAGACTCGCCAGATAGCTCGAATTGAAACGCTCCCCGTGGATGAGATGCGCCACGACCTCTAGCGCGCTCCATTCCTTCGGGTCCGGGCGCTTCATGGCTTGCTCGTCGCTATACCCCTCAAAGCATTTTTCCAGTTCGGCCAGGGCCGGTTCGAACAATTCTCGCCCTCTTTTTGCAAGCTCCGTAGGATCGGCTGGCACGTCGGGCATCGGGCGTCTGCTCAGCTCCATCGTGACCGTCTTCTTCTCGGGTCCGCGATAAAAAACGACTTGGACCTCCTCGCCGCCCTTCTTGCCTGTGATGGCGAGCAATAGACTGTTGAAGTCAGTGGTAATGGGCTTGCCTGACATGCCGACGAGGACATCGTCCCTCTGCAGGCCGGCTCGTTCTGCGCCCATGCCTGCGACGACGCCGTCGAGCCGGATCCCTTCCCGGACCGGGACTCCCAGCGCGGCTGCCTGCTCCTCGGTGAAATCGCCGGGCAGGATCCCGAGCATCGGACGGTTGGCGATCCGTAAGTCGATGCCTGTTTCCAGCACAGACTTGAGGTTCTCGAGGCTTTCCACCCAGTTCTCACGGAACGACTCGGCCTTCCCTTTCCACGATTCCTCGTCAGGGACTTCATGATCCAATCTGATGAGGGTGCTCCCATTCTGATCGGAAAACGTGACCGTCACCTCGGTCGGCGCAGGGTCGATGCTGGAATACCAGCGGAACCTGATGCACTTGTCTTCCTCCAGCTCCAGGTAATGCCCGCTGGAATAAAAATCCCCGCGCCACCACAGGTACATGCGCCCGCGCGGGTGCGGGTCGACGGTCGCCACATCGCACAGCCATTCGCGCAGGGAGGTGGAATTGGTGAAGGCGCGGCAGGCA
>DASTFG010000480.1:0-8381 GCA_035708785.1 Anaerolineales bacterium | reverse complement strand
AGAAAACAGATCTACATGCTGACTTTGCTTTCGGGTAAAATCACGGCCATACCTGATCCGAAGCGCGTTTGTCCAAAGAAGTATTGTGTTTCGATGCCGACCAGCCTCACCCCTCCTCCCGCCGAAGATGAAACCGAATGCGGCAACTGCGGCGCATATATTTATGTTGGGCTGTTGAAGTGTCCCAACTGCGGCGTGTACCTGATCGATCCAATTGAGACAGAAGAGCAAGAAGAACGTACCAGCTTCCGCCCGAAGAACAAACTCTCGCTCGCGATGGAGTCTGTGATGAGGAAGATACGCGGTCAGCCCCATCCCGCCGAAGAACTGTTCACAGGCGCATTACAGGAAGCCGCTCTATTCGATGACCTGCTCCGCAAGGTAGGCGGCGACCGCTCCGCTGTCGAGCGGCTGATCGAATTCGAGCGGGGACGACGACCGGGTGCCACACGGCTGACCTGCCTGCAAAATGCCATCAGCCGCTGGGAGCAGGAAAACCGGTAACCAGACAAAACGTTCCGAAGGTTGTGCTCTTGAAAAGCCCTATTTGGGCATTCAAAACCTCCGGGACGGTATGTTATCAGCACCGTTCTTGATATAATGACTTTCGAATGTCCAGCACACGTACCAATCAGGAATGGCTGCACGATCTGAATGCAAGCGGCTCCGTGCAGGAGGCTGCCATTGCCGACCTGCGCGACCTGCTCTTGCGCGCCGCCTTATATTTTTTCAGCCGGAATCTGGGTGATTTTCAAGGGTTGGACCGGGATGAGATCATGCAGCGGGCGGAAGACTGCGCCCAGGATGCCCTGATCGCCGTGCTGAATCGCCTTTCGGATTTCCGGGGCGACAGCAAATTCACCACCTGGGCATATAAATTTGCCATCAACATGGCCATGACGGCCGCCCGCCGTGAGCGCTGGAAAGGCGTCTCACTCGACGAGTTAGCTTCTGCTGACAAGAGCAACCTCTTCGAATGGTTGATGGAGGATAAGTCGCAGGGAGTTGGTCCGGAGCAAGTTGCCATGCAGGCCGAAATGCGAGCGACTCTCCGCGAAGTGATCGAGCGCGAGCTCACAGAGAAACAGCGCCGCGTGCTCATACTTATGGTCTTCCATGAGGTTCCCATGGATGAAGTCGTCCGCCATTTGGGCACAAACCGGAACGCGGTCTATAAATTGCTGCACGATGCACGGCGCAAGCTGAAGAGCGGATTGCAGGCCCGTGGTATCGAAATCGGCGAGACCCTTACCCTGTTCGATCCCTCCGGGTAAGATTCCTGCCTGTTCTGCAACATATGATTGAGGAAAACTGTGAAAAGCGATCGTTTTGAACGCTGGCTGCGGAATATCCATCATACCCAGGACGAGGAAATCTCGTGCTCCGAGTGCTTTGATTCCGTGTCCCACTTTGTCGAGGTGGAGCTGTCGGGTGAGGACCCTGCAATCAAGCTGCCCCGGGTAAAACAGCACCTGGATCAGTGTCCCGCCTGCCGCGAAGAGTATGAGACCCTGCGTGACCTCAGGAATCTTGAAGAGGAGGGCCGGTTGCCCTCGAAAGATGACCTGCAGAATTTGATTCCTTAGATCCAGATTCATATTATGACCGTCAGCGCTTCCAAAGACTTGGAAGCGCTTTTGATTTTGAGCCTCGATTGTTTCGCCAGCAGTTCGATTTGCTAAGCAAATCGTGCTGGGTAGCGGCAGTGCAATTGCGCGGCATCCCTTTAGGGCTGCCGCAATATTTATGGCGATTTTGGTAAGAAATCCCGCCTGTCTGAAACTAACCTATCGAAAGCAGTTTAATCTGCCCAATCTTTAGACAAAGGAGAAAAAGATGAATTTCAATCGAAGGAATTTTGTCCGTCTCGGCATGGTTTCACTACTGCTGCTGGCCAGCGTATTGGCCGTCGCTTCCCCCGTAAACACGGCAGAAGCCAAAGACAAAACGGATGACCAGGCTTTCCACGATGCGATGCGCAAGCTCTGGGAGGATCACGTGACATGGACTCGCCTTGTGATTGTCAGCCTCTCCAATGATCTGCCTGACACGGGCCCAACTGTCCAGCGCTTACTGCAGAACCAGGATGACATTGGCGACGCGATCAAGCCTTTCTACGGCGAGGCGGCCGGAGAGCAGCTATCGGCGCTTCTGAGAGATCATATTCTCATCGCCGCGGAAATCCTTCAAGCCGCGAAGAATGAAGATACGGCTGCATTGGAGGATGCGATCGAACGCTGGTATGCCAACGCCGACGAGATCGCGGAGTTCCTCAACTCGGCAAATCCCAGGCACTGGCCGCTCGAAGAGATGCGGGCTATGATGCGGGAGCATCTCGATCTGACTCTCCAGGAGGCAGTGGACTACCTGAACGGCGATCACGCGACATCCATTGCTCGCTATGACGAGATTCACATTCAGGCGCTCCACATGGCCGATATGCTCAGCGATGGCATTATCAGGCAGTTCCCACAGAAGTTCAACTAGCTCGCCTCATAAAAGTACTTGCAATCAGTAGATCACGAAATAACTGGGAGAAGCCGGAAATCAGGGGGCGGGCGCCGAGGGGCCCACCCCCTGATTTCTGATATTCTTTCAGGTTTCGTGAAGTACTTATCACGGGCTGGCAGACAGGCAGATCTGCCAGCCTATTCCAGAAAGATCAATTTTCACAGGAAAAAGGAAAGGTTCATGAAACATTTTCAATACTTGATGATTGGCGGGGGCCTGGCAGGTGATGCAGCCGTCCGCGGCATTCGTGAAATTGACACAGAAGGCTCGATCGGCATGCTCAGCAGGGAGCCTGATCCGCCTTACACGCGTCCCAACCTCTCAAAGGGGTTATGGAAGGGCCGCACCCTGGAAAAGATCTGGCGCCATACGGAGAGCCTGGGTGCAGAGTTGCTCCTGGGCACGCGGGTAACCGCACTCGATGTGTCGGACAAGTCCGTCCGGGACGAAAAAGGGGATAAATACACCTTCGATAAGCTGCTCCTGGCGACGGGCGGCTCGCCGGTCCGTCTGCCCTATGGGGGCGAGGATATCATCTACTTCCGCGATCTGCAGGATTACCGGCACCTGCGGGCACAGACTGAGGCGGGTGACCACTTCCTTGTGATCGGGGGCAGCTTTATCGGTTCGGAGATCGCCGCGGCGTTGACGATGGTTGGCAAAGGAGTGACGATGGTCTTTCCGGAAGAGGCCATCTGTGCGAATATTTTCCCGAACGAGCTTTCGCACTACCTGAACGATTATTATCGTCAGAAGGGTGTGGACGTCCTGACAGACGACACAGTGGCGGATGTTGAAAAAAGCGGGAGCCGTTTCACCGTCCGGACCCGCAGCGGGCGCGCTTTCGATGTAGACGGAGTCGTGGCCGGGATCGGGATCCGCCCAAACCTCGAGCTGGCCCGGGGGTCTGGTCTGCAGGTGGAGAATGGGATCGTAGTGGACGACCGTTTGCTCACGTCCGCCGCCGACGTTTTCGCAGCCGGCGATGTGGCGAATTTCTATCATCTTGCACTTGAAAAGCGCGTCCGCGTAGAACATGAAGACAACGCGATCCAGATGGGGAAACTGGCGGGCCGCAATATGGCCGGCGCAGATGAGCCTTACACCCATATCCCCATGTTCTACTCCGACCTCTTCGAGCTCGGCTATGAGGCGGTCGGCGAGATCAGCAGCCGGATGAAAACCATGACCGACTGGCAGGAGCCCTTCAAGAAGGGTGTGATCTATTATCTGCAGAACGACCGTGTGCGCGGCGTTCTGTTATGGAATGTCTGGGATCAAATAGACCAGGCCCGCGCCTTGATCGCTGAGTCCGCTCCGTTCGAAGCGGGCCATCTCAAAGAGAGGTTATTTCCGTAAGGCATTTAGAGAATTTGATGGCATCAGGCCACATTTGCAGGAAAGGAACAAAGAAACAAATATGATCTTACATGACGATGTAGATGACATTGAATACCGGAGCGCCGTCGAAGTACAGAAACGTAATGTTTCGGAAGAGGAACTGCACAGATTCGAAGGCTACGCCGCGGAGATCTTTTCGGCGTTCGGGCTGGATTTGAACACTCCTGCGACCAGGGATACACCGCGGCGGTTCATTCAGGCGCTCTTCGAGGCGACAGAAGGTTATGATGGCGACCCCAAGCTGCTGCGCGTCTTCGATACGGAGTGCCGGGGAGATCCTGACTGCCGCCTGAGCCAGGTGATCGAGGGGCCCATTCCCTTTTTTGCTCTCTGTGAGCACCACGCCCTCCCCTTCTTTGGCAAGGCTTATGTGGGCTACATTGCCCACGAAAACATCATCGGCATCTCCAAGTTGACCCGCCTGGTACGGCTCTTTTCGAAGCGCTTTTCCGTGCAGGAGCGGATTGGCCAGCAGATTGCAGATACACTGGAAACCATGCTGCATCCACACGGCGTGGCCGTTTTCCTCGAGGCGCATCATCTCTGTATGGAAATGCGAGGCGTGCGTGAAACGGCCTCGGTGACGCGCACGACCGTCTGGCGCGGCAATTACGCCAGTGATGCATCCCTGCGAGCCGAATTCTTTGCCGCCTATGGGCTCCGGCGGGATGAGACATGATATGATCGAAAAGAGGTCCCATGCTCAAGACCAAACGCGTGTATGAAAACGTGCATGCCAGTGATGGAGTCCGGTTTCTGGTCGAACGGTTGTGGCCACGCGGGATCAAGAAAGATAAACTGAAGATGGAGGCCTGGCTCAAGGACACGGCTCCCAGCTCCAGTCTACGGCGCTGGTATGGGCATGACACTGTCAAGTGGGAAGAGTTCCAGGAACGGTACCGGGCGGAGCTGGAGGCCAACCCGGATGCCTGGCAGCCCATCCTCGAGGCAGCCAAGCACGGGAACGTCACGCTGCTCTACAGCGCCCGCGATACGGAACACAACAGCGCCGTTCTGCTCAAATCTTTTTTGGAAGAACAGATGGAGAAGTGACGATTGTTTATCTCAAAAACAGGTGACAGTCACTTTCGCGAAGCACGGCATGCCAGAGGCGGAGTGAGGGAAGCCAGGTGACTGTCGCCTATCTGTCGCCGAACGTCTCATAGAATACGAATGGAGACAACGACCAGGTGCAGCGCGGCTGGCATGCCTGCAAAATGCGATCGCTCGCCGGGAGCGGGAGAATCGGTAGCGGAGGCCAGAAGGTCTCCGCTTTTGATTTAACCGAGGAACTTACCCGGTAGATCTGGCGTCATCCTTACAGGATGAAATCTCAGAGAGCCGTATATACTCTTATCATCTTCCTTATACTTTCTATAAGCGGCGTCTGGTATTTTTCTGGCCTGGAACGTCAAGCGCCGGTCGAAATCTTCCCTGCCACGATCGACCGTGACTGCGCGTCATGGGACGGTCCGGCATTTACCATATCCATTCCTTATGAAGCGGGTTCATCTATAAATATCTCGATCTGGCAGGAGCCGGACATCAAACTGCCTGCAAGGTTTTTCTTCCCAGACGAAAGTATAAGGGGCGGCAGCGCGATCTTTCTTTTGCGGTACAGCTACCCGGTAGAACTAGCCGGCATTGTTTTCCTCTCGCGCGTCGAGCGGGACAATCCCGTCGAGGGCCGGTTCGATCTCGTCACCGAAACGGGCCAGAGGCTGGATGGGAAGTTCAAAGCAGAGTGGGGAAATGAGATCGTGTATTGTGCCTAAAGGTCCAAAGCAAAGAGGGAAACAGCATTCGCACTATAATCGCAGACATGCGAATCCAGAGCCGTTTCCTTCCTTTCCTTGCACTCGCGATCCTCGCCCTGCTCTTTGCCCTCTGGGCGGGGCTGGTACGGATAGGCTGGGAAATGCCTTCCTTCCCGAACCTCTCCATTGCCCACGGGCCGCTCATGGTCTCCGGCTTTCTGGGCGTGCTCATCCCGCTCGAACGCGCCGTCGCCATCCGCCAGAAGTGGATGTTCGCCGTCCCGGCCGCCGCGGGACTGGGCTCGATCGCCCTTCTGCTCGCGCCGTTCCTCGGCGCGACGCTGTTGAGTCTGGCAAGCATCGGCGCGCTCATGATCTTGGCTGTGATGGCCCGGCGCGAACCGCATCTCCACACCGCTACCATGCTCCTCGGCGCACTCGCCTGGGTAGCGGGGAATTTGCTATGGATGTTTGGATTCCCCATCTTTCAAATTGTGTATCTGTGGATGGCTTTCCTGGTGTTGACCATCGGTGGCGAGCGGCTCGAGCTCAGCCGCGTGCTGCGTCCCCCACCCCGGCAGTTCCTCCTCTTCGGGGGGATCGCCGCCGCGCTCCTGGCAGGAGCGGCTCTAGCCGTCTTTGCGCTGGATCCAGGGGCGCGTTTGAGCGGGCTCTCGATGCTGGCGCTCTCACTCTGGTTCCTGAAAAATGACCTCGCTACGCGCAATATCCGCCACCCCAGCCCGCTCACACGCTATATTGCAGCCTGTCTCCTCACCGGCTTCGTCTGGCTCGGCCTGGGCGGAATGCTGCAATTCTATTTTGGGCCACTCTTCGCAGGCCCGTTCTATGATGCAACGCTACACGCCATCTTTGTGGGATTTGTCATCTCCATGATCTTCGGGCACGCGCCGATCATCTTCCCTGCCATTCTTGGCGTACCGATCGGCTATCGCTCTTCGTTTTATCTCCACCTGATCCTGTTGCATCTCTCGCTTTTCGTCCGTCTGCTGGGAGACTGGATGGGCCAGCTGGATGTTCGAAGATGGGGCGGCTTGCTGAATGGAGTCGCCATCCTGCTCTTTCTGGCGATGATGGTCTTTTCGATCCTCAGTGCAAAAGGCAAGCAGAAATGAACTTCCCATCTTGACCATGAAGGGTAAAATCTCCTTCTGGGGGATAACTCCATGTTCAGCGTTTGTCACAATTTTCGTGAAATACTGATAATATAAAAACTACGCCGTTCGGTCGGGTGACTGAACGGCGTATCCGTTTCTAACTTTGGAGGGCCTAGCCCATGAGCGGGGTCGTCCTGACGTCCGTGGTCGCATCGATGGGCTTCGAGCGCAGGACCTCCAGCATTTTCTTGCGGTTGGACTTTGCCATCGCAAGCGCCTGCTCTGCCTCATGCAGGATCTCTTCAACCGATCCGTTCTCCGCCCCGCAAAGAACAACGCCCACGTTGGCCCGCACCTGCAGCTCGTCTTCGAACTTCGCCAGGTAGCGCCTGACCTTTCCCTGCACGCGCGCCGCGATCGAGATCGGCGTATCGTGATTGTTGACGTCCTCGATCAAGATCGCGAAAAGATAGCCGCTCAGCCTCGCAATGGTATCTGTAGGCCGCAGGATCGTTCTGAGCAGGGTGGCCGATTCCTGGAGGACACGTTTGTTGTACTCCTGGCCGAACAGGTAATTGATCTTATTGGATTGCCCGAGGTCAAGGTACAGGACCGCGAACCGGTTCTGGCGGAACTGCCTGGCATGCTCCAGCGCGTACGAGAGACGGGCCATAAAGAAGGAGCGATTGTACACCCCGGTCAGCACATCCCAGGGCAGGCTGTCCATGGCTTTCTCGGTGGGGCAGATCCTCAGGATCAGGTTGCTCAGCTGTTCGATATTGACGGGCTTGATCAGGACAAGTTGTGGAGCGACAGGCAAAACCTCTGCGAGATGGGGGTGGGCGGTAATGACGACGACAGGCACATCCTTCAGGCGTTCATCGTCTTTCATCATCACCAGGATCTCGGTCCCCGAAACACCTGGCAGGCCAAGATCCAACAGGACGATATCCGGCCTGGTTTTGGCAAGATGCTCCACAGCCACCTTGCCGTGCAGGACGATTTCCGTGCGATAGCCTGCCAGGTCCAGAACATGCCGGAATAAGGCAACGATATCGCGGTCGTCTTCGATAATCAAAGCAGACGGCTTATCCACTCGCGCTCCTCTTCACTCGTAAGACGTGACGCAGATCGAGTGGATTAGTTACGGGTCGCGGCGACGAGACGCTGGGAAAAAGTTACATCTGGTACCAAAAGGGGATGCTCGCAAAATCCCCACACTTCCTTCATTTTTTGTAACTTCCGGGGCTTACGATAAGGAAATCATATCAGTGCCCTGGAACCGTACGCCAGCAAGGGCCAGCGCGATACCCGCAATGAGGATGACAATATCTATCGGAATGGCGGAGACCAGTTGCTGCTTACCATGGAAGGAGACACCGCGAGCGGTTATACCTCCACGATCAACATCGGTCTGGATTTGAGCGACGCGCAGGTCGGGCAATCTGATCTCTTCGGGCAGCCATAAGCCGGGCCGCTCTTCTCAGGCGCTTCGGATGTTTTGCTTTGAAGTAAAATCAATCCCGTGACTCAGCCACTCGAACATAGAGCACTAACCCTCGCCGATGTGGAACATGCAGCACAGGTCATTTCA
>DASTFG010000479.1:0-9163 GCA_035708785.1 Anaerolineales bacterium | reverse complement strand
TGCGCACCTCGGCCTGCGTCCGGCGGGCGAGGATGTATTCCGTCGACGTGGTGTTCGAGCCCTCTTCAAGCCTGCGGCGGATATCCTCGCCGAACCAGTCTGGATGCTCCTTGAGGCGGTCGCGATGGACCGCCGCGCCGTCGGACTGGGTCATCAGCTTGTTTGCGAGGGCCGCCTCGCGCAGCCAACTCACGTCCACTTCCTGGACGATGCACCCAAGCCGTTCTGAAAACACCCTTGCCGCCTCATGTACTGCCTCCGAGACCTCAGGATCCGACGTCTCTATAAATTCTCCAATCCCGACGGCAACCTTTCTTCCCTCCACATTATTCTCCAGATGACGGAGATAATTCCCTTCGAGCATCTTGATGGAAGCAGGGTCATCCGGGTCATAAACCGCGATCACCTGCATCATCAGGGCCGCATCCCGTACACAGCTTGTTAATGGTCCAACATGGTCGAGATTCCACGAAAGAGGGAACACTCCGCGTAAACTCACGCGCCCAAACGTCGGCTTAAATCCGACCACGCCGCATAAGGAGGCGGGGATGCGAATCGAACCACCCGTATCCGTGCCAAGCGCGCCCAGCGCCATGCCGGTCGCGACCGCGATGGCCGATCCGCTCGACGAGCCGCCGGGGATGCGCGCCGTGTCCCAGGGATTGCGCGCCGTCCCATAGTGGGGATTGTTTCCCGTGATGCCGAGCGCAATCTCGTGAGTATTCGTCTTGCCGATGATGAGCGCGCCGGCCTGCTTGAGTTTTTCGACGACGAAGGCATCTGTTTCAGGGATGTAATCTGCAAAGAACCTGGAGCCGATCGTCGTCCGAATCTCTGCCGTATCGAACAGGTCTTTCACGGCAATGGGGATGCCGTCCAGCGCACCTGCTGGTCCGCTGCCCGCCGGCACCCGGGCCTCGAGCGCGTCCTGTGGGTCTATGACCGTGATAAAGGCATTTAGCTTCGGGTTGAGACGCTCGATTTGACGGTAGCAGGCTTCGGCCAGGTCCCGTTTCGAGGTTTTTCCTCCCCGAAGTAATTCCAGCGCGTCCGAAATTGTGGGGATGTCAAGGCTGCTCATCCCATCCATTATAATTGCCGCGATCACTTTATGCGCGTCTCCGCCACCCCTTTTCCAAAAAATGCATTCTGGATAGTTCTCGCGGCTCTTGCATTGATTGCTATGATTCTCTGTGGCGTTGCCACCTCCAGATATGGCGCGGGAGTCTCAGCCGATGCAACCAAATATCTTTCTGTCGCACAGAACCTGCTGGCGGGGAATGGCTTATATGACCACAGAGGCGCTCCGCTGCTTTCATGGCCCCCGCTGTATTCGATGATCCTGGCAGGTTTGAGCCTGCTGAGCGGTCTGGATGTTTTCGTTGCCGGATGGTATTTCAACCTTTTCCTGCTCGGCCTCAATATTTTCCTCAGCGGGGTGATCTTCTTCCGTGTGTTCTCGGAAAAGCTGCTCTACGCGTATCTTACCAGCCTTTTTGTTTTTCTTTCGATCTCTTCCCTCCGCATCCATGCGAATATCAGCTCCGACCCTTTTTATCTTACGCTCACGCTGGGCTTTCTGATCGCGGTCGATGATTACATCCGGAAACGGTCCTATCGCGCGTTTGCGTGGATGGTATTGATCAGTGTTCTGGCGCCGCTGCAGCGTTACATCGGGCTGGCGATCACGGTTGCCGCGCTGGTGGTGATCCTGATCGAGAACCGGAGATCGATCCACACAATGCTGCGCGATGGATTTATCCTGGGGTTCACATCCGTCCTGCCGATCGCATGGTGGCTGATCGTGCACAACATCATGACGTACGGCTCCCTGTGGGGCTTGTCATCTCAGATCGTCGAGCCGGGGAGGAACATATCCCTGGCCCTGACGAAGATGTTGCACTGGTTCGTCCCCTATCTTTCGTTCCTGATGCCTGCCCTGACCCGGCCGCTGATCCCGCTAGGGATACTGGCGCTGCTTCTTTATTTGATCAACCGCAATAATCCGGAAGGTGCCCGGGCCTGGATCCGGTCGCTTACCTCCCCGGCTGTATACCCGATGATGATCTGTGCAGTGGTCTATTTTATGGCGGTGGCATTGACCATTGTCACCGGCGACCACCTCGACCTTTTTTCGGACCGTTATTATGTCATCCTGTTGGTACCGACTGTAGTCTTTCTCCTGCTTACCTTCGATAGCATGATCGTGCCTCATTTACGACTTTCCTCACGACAGACTGGTTATGCATTGACCGTCCTCTTTGCCCTTTGGTCTGTTTATCCGCTTTACAGCTTCGGCGAGTATTTGGTCAAATCCCGCATAGAGGGCGAGGCAAGCGGCGCGAACATGTACAACGGCCGCGCCTACCATGAAATGTCTGTTGTCATCGAAATGCAGAGGATCAGAAGGGAACAGCCGGATGGGACCTTTTATAGTAACTATGTGGATGCTGTCTGGTTTTTTACGCGCAAACCTGTGGCCCTTCTGCCATTTGTGACCGAAACCGACCCCGCAGATGCATATGCCGGCTGGCCGCATGACAGGCCGGGATATATCATCTGGTTCGAGCCCAACGAATACAAGCACTATCTCGCCCCCAAAGAGATTGGAAAATTCGCTGATGTCAAGTTAGTCTATCAGGGTAGCGGCGGAAATATCTATTATGTGAAATCCCGCTGAGACGATCAGCCCCGTCAAAAAGACGGGGCTGTCTCTATTTCAGGAACTTGGTTTAGAACAGACCGACTACTTTGCCTGTTTCCAGATCCAGATCTACATCATAGAACACGGGTCGAGTCGGCAGGCCGGGCATCGTCCGCATCTCGCCGAGCAGCGGATAGAGGAAGCCCGCGCCGACCGAGGCGCGGATATCACGGATCAGGACGCGGAAACCGCGCGGCACACCTTTCAGAGAAGCATCTGTACTGAAGGAGAGGTGGGTCTTCGCCATGCACAATGGGAGGTCGGCGAAGCCGAGTTTCGTAAATTGCTCGATCTTGGCTTCGGCCTCAGGCGAGTAATCTACACCGTCGGCGCGGTAGATCTCGCGGCAGATCGTCTCGATCTTGGTCTTGATCGGCTGGGCCAGTGGATACAGGAACTGGAAGTTGCTCGGTTTTTCCGCAGCTTTGACGACAGCCTCTGCCAGCGCGATTGCGCCCTTGCCGCCTTCCATCCAGTGGCGGGAGACCACTGCATCCATCGCGCCTGCTTCGAGTGCAGCCTGCCGGACGAGTTCGACTTCCGCAGGTGTATCGGTCGCGAAGGAGTTGACTGCCACGACCACATTCACGCCAAATTTCAGCGCGTTCTCGATGTGCTGGATCATGTTGGGTAAGCCCTTGCGCAGCAGGTCAAGGTTCTCCTCCGTATATTCGGGGGCAAGGGGCTTGCCGGCTACGACCCTGGGGCCGCCGCCATGCATCTTGAGGGCACGGACGGTCGCGACCAGCACGACGACCTGCGGGATCAGGCCGGAGTAGCGGCACTTGATGTCGAAGAATTTTTCCATGCCGATGTCCGCCCCAAAGCCGGATTCCGTGATGACGTAATCGGCAAGTTTGAGGGCGATCTTGTCGGCGATGATCGAGGACTGTCCATGGGCTATGTTGGCGAACGGGCCCGCGTGGACGAAGGCGGGGGTCCCCTCGAGGGTCTGCATCAGGTTGGGTTTGATGGCATCCTTCATCAGGACGGTCAGCGCGCCGGCCACGCCCAGGTCTTCGGCGGTGACGGCTTCGCCCTTCCTGCTGGTGGCAACAACCATCTTGCCCAGACGGTCACGCATATCCTCCAGGCTGGTGGTCAGCGCGAGGATGGCCATGATCTCGGAGGCGACCGTGATATCGTAGCCGCTCCTGTGTTCGAAGCCTGCCTCATCCTTGCCGAGGCCGACCATGATTTCGCGCAGGAAGCGATCGTTCACGTCGATGACGCGGCGCCACTGGATGCCGTTCGGGTCGATATCCAGGCGGGCAAAGCGGCTGCGTTCTTCGGGCGTGAGCTCGTTAGGATCGGTCTTGTCGATGCCGAGCTTCTTGAGCCTGCGCAGCATGGAGGGAGAAAATCTTCGTTTGCCACTCTTATCGGGAGGACAGAGGGCATCGAAGAGCTTCTCGTCATCCTGCTTGGTCTCATGCATCATGCGCGCATCGAGCGCTGCGGCGCACAGGTTATGCGCGGCAGTAATGGCGTGGATATCGCCCGTCAGGTGCAGGTTGAAATCCTCCATCGGGATGATCTGCGAATAGCCGCCGCCGGCCGCACCGCCCTTGATGCCGAATGTCGGTCCCTGCGAAGGTTGGCGGATGACCGTGATGACACGCTTGCCGAGATGGGCGCCG
This sequence comes from Anaerolineales bacterium, assembly GCA_035708785.1. Classification (GTDB taxonomy): domain Bacteria; phylum Chloroflexota; class Anaerolineae; order Anaerolineales; family Villigracilaceae; genus Defluviilinea. Next base: position 4,819 of record DASTFG010000479.1, on the reverse strand, counting down.
AGCGCCTGGCTCACGCCGACCGTGGTCGTGGTCTTGCCTTCGCCGAGCGGCGTGGGGGTGATGGCAGTCACGTCGATGTATTTGCCGTTCGGGCGCTTGGCCAGGCGGTCGAGGATTTCGAGCTTGACCTTGGCTTTGTACGGCCCGAAGAGTTCGAGTTCACTTTCGCGGATGCCAAGTTCCGCGGCGATCTGCAGGACCGGTTTGAGCTTGCCGGCCTGCGCGATCTCGATGTCCGGCGGCACCGGGCGCAAGAGTTTGAGTTTGGTCGGCACGAAAGGAACGACTGCCTTCCTACCATTGGATGACAGTGAGACCCCGGCCTTTTTATTTGCAGTAAGTTTCTTCTTCGGCGCAGCCTTGCTGACGGTTGATTCCCCCTTCGGGGACTTTGTCGTTGCCATATTTGCTCCTTCTATTCAGAATTCTACCTGCATTATCAAAAACTTCCAGAATTTTGACAATTGCCTTCTTTCCCTCATTTTTGCGCATTGTGTCATGAGGTCAGAGGGTGAGATAAGCGGATGACTCCAGAATTTACGCTGAAATCAACGTACCCAATGTCTCTCCTGTCAGTGCCCGGACGATATTGCCCGGTTTCGTACCCGAGAAAATCTGTACTGTGAGTTCCGGGTTATTCTCGACCAGCTCGAGCATCTGGTCGACCTTGGATTCCATCCCGCCGGTGACATCCGCGGCAATGGATTTGCCGACACCATCCCTGATCTCGGCGAAAGAACTGCGAGTGATCTTCTCGATTTTTCGCGTCCGGGCCGGGAAATCCTCCCAGACCGCGGCCTCGAGTCCGGCCAACAGGATTCGTTCCGGGCTGAGGGCCCGGGCAAGGTGCAGGAACAAGTCCTCGGTGGAAAGGATCGTGCCGCCACGCACTTCGTCGAAGACAACATCCCCGAAGACAACCGGGGTAATTCCCGCCGATAAAGCCATACGGATCGGGGTCATCTCCCAGACCAGAACCTTTCCATCGCTTGCAATCACACTGGAAGAGGGCGGAAGCGATATGGCGCTGACACCTATTTTATGAAGGGCTTTCATCACAAACCGGTTCAACGAGGAAGCCTGATACCACACTTCGGCAAATCCCTTCCAGTAGTTTTCCTCGGTCTCATCCCTCTCCCGGTGGGTCAGGGGAGAGGAACGCGGCAGGCCATCCCGCGTGTGGTATTCGCTCGCCGGAACATGGCCGAAGGAGCCGGCGCCATGCCCGACCACGAGGCGCAGGCTCGGGTGGGTCCGGAGCGCGGTCGCGATCTGCACCGCGACATCTTCGATCATTTCCAGTTGTGGGGTGTAAGGCTGGGTCTTGTCCGTGATCAAGGATCCGCCAAGCTTGAGGAAGACCAGTTCCTTCATGGTTCTTAATTTAACCACAAAAACCTTAAGGTGGCAGTCACTTCCGGCATGATTCGAAGGCGGCTCTTAGGGTCCCAGTTTAGAAATTTTGCGGCACTCTGGGAGAGGCAGTATAATCTCGAAGTTTATGAGCATAGAAGTAGGCATCATCCTGGTCGTTACACTCTTTGTATCGGCGGCACTGCTTGCCGCCCGGGCGGGTATTCGCTCGATCCAGTCTGCACGCAAGGTCTCCTTTTTTCGGCTGCGCCGCGCCCACATGCTGGCGGGCTGGAAGTGGCTCATTCTGGCGCTGGCCCTGTTTTCGTTCAGTGTGGCTTCTGCGTTAGTGGGGGAGCCTGTGGCGAATCAATTTTTTCCACCCACAGCCGGGCCAACGGCCTCACCGACGCGGACGCCACGCCCAACCGAGACCCTGGTCCCCCCACCGACGCCGACGGACACCCCTACACCGACTGAGCCACTTGAATTCACTTTGACTCCGGCCAGCACGCCGACTGCCTCCCAGACAGCGACACCAAGCCAGACGGTCTCCCCGACGAGGATTGTGACCGGAACCCCTACACAGACTCTCACTCTGACCCCGAGCCGGACTCCCACCCAGGCCGCCACTGCTTCGCGAACTCCCACGTCGACACCGGACAGAAGCGCGACCTCCACTGCGGCCGCGCGGATCTCCCAGACCGAAGGGGCAATCGCGATCCTTTCGCAGACGCCGACGAGAACCGTAACCCCGCCGCCAACGGAAACGATGACGCTCACGCCTGCGCCGACTTCAAGCCTGGCGCCTACGTCGACATCATCGCCCTCATCCACTCCAGCGGGTACCTCAACCCAGACGCCAACACCAGCCCCGTCCCGCACACCGACTCTCGACCGGTCATGCGACCGCATCCAGGTAGTTGCCGATCTCAATGTGCCGACGAACTCCACATTTGCACCGGGGACTCAATTCACCAAAATATGGCAATTAAAGAATGTAGGCACCTGCACGTGGACGACTTCCTATCGTATAGTGCTGGTCAATGGTGACCGGATCGGCGGGCGAAACCTGATGCCGCTTCCGAGCGAGGTCGCACCCGGAGAGACCATCGAGCTGAGGATGAATTTCACCGCGCCCAGACTCGAAGGGTTTTATCGTGGCAGTTGGCAGCTCCGCAACGATCAGGGACAGGTCTTCGACATGGCGGCGACCGCCAACCGCCCGTTTTCGGTTGCTATCCGGGTAAAGGCGCCTCCGCCCACCGGAACAGTCTACGATTTTGTTGCGAGCGGCTGTTCGGCTCAATGGTCGAGCGCGGCGGGGACGCTGCCCTGTCCCAGTACAACCCGCGACAGCAGAGGTTTTGTATGGAGACAGAGTCTTTCCAGGCTCGAGAATGAAAGGATCCTGGTCAGGCCCAGCCTGCTGACCGTCCCGCAGAATACATCGAATGGCTATATTCGCGGCGTGTATCCCGCGTTCCGCGTGCAGGAGGGTGACCGCTTCCGGGCCATTGTCAATTGCGAAGCCGGGGCGACTGCCTGCAGTGTGCGCTTCCGCCTGGAGTATCAGGTTGGAAGCGGGCCCGTACAGGAGCTATGGGAAGCTGACGAACGGTACGATGGCAATACAACGCCGGTCGATCTCGACCTGAGCGCGCTGGCCGGCCAGGATATCAGATTCACGCTGACGGTCCTTTCGCAGGGTGCGGCATCCGGCGACCGCGCCTTATGGGTCGAGCCGCGCATCACTCGCATGAGTCCCTCGCTGACTCCGACTCCGACACCTTGAAATCGAGGTGACGGTCTTCTACTATAATCTTTTCTATGGATATCCGCGCAGGCATTATTGCCGCTATCATTTTATCTTTTCTCGGTGCCATCTTGATCCTTCGCTCCGGTCTGTACGCGCTCCGGTCGGCGCGGCGCCTGACCTTTTACCGGATCCGGCGCCAGCGGGAGAGAGGCGGCTGGACGACTCTCCTCTTCGGGCTCCTGGTCCTGGCGTTAGGGGTCTGGCTGTTTTTCTATGGTGAGCCGGTTGCCTATCGATAATTCCCGCCGTCGCCGACGATCACACTGACACCGACCATTACGCTGAGTCCAACGATCACACTTTCCCCGACGATCACGCTCTCGCCGACGATCACGGATACGCCATCGGTCACGGATACGGCCACCATCGCGCCCACGCCATTTGTCCCGCTCGCGATCGAGGTCCTCTTCGAAAGCGAAGTAACGCCGAATCCGAATGCGGTATTCAGCCCAATCCAATTCACGCTCAACTGTGCCAATTTCAGCGAGTTTACGGCTGCAACTGTTTTTCAAAACCCGATCACGTACATGTGCGGCGTGTTCACGTACGACCAGATGACCCCCGGCGCGCAGTGGACCGCGCTCTGGTACCGAGAGGGCGAATTAGTGCATTATGAGACCCTTCCCTGGAATGGCGAGACCGGCGGTTTCGGATTCACCGAATGGGAAGCGCCCGCCTCGGAATGGCTGCCCGGCGTATATGAGGTGCAGATTTTCGTCGGGCTGGAATTGAAAGTGATCGGGCAGTTCGTCGTCCAGGGCGACGCGCCGACTGCCATCCCCACCGCTACCCCTTCCTTAACGATTACACCTTCGCGGACGATGACCCCCAGCCTGACCGCCACACCGACGCGCACGCCATCGGCCACTCTTACTCCATAGGTTTGCGCGCTGAGCGCTTCGCAATCGAAGCGCAATTCGATACGAACACTTTGTGATTTGCAAATACTGTCCTTCGACTCCCACTTCCCCTTCGTCCTTGCTCAGGGTCAGTGTCCGCTCAGGACGAAGGTATAGAAAAGGATCTTCTCTCATGTCCCAACCGTCTTTCCAGGATTACTACCCCGATGTTTTCGCCCACTGCTACGGATGCGGCAGGCTTAACGAGCACGGCCACCGGATCAAAAGCTACTGGGACGGTGAAGAATCCGTCGCTCACTTCCTGCCCAAACCATATCATATCGCCATCCCGGGATACGTCTATGGCGGGCTGCTCGCCTCGTTGATCGATTGTCACGGGACAGGGACGGCCGCCGCGGCGCTGTATAAAGCCGCCAAGGAGAAGGATCCGGACGCCGAGCCCAACACGCGCACCCTTACGGCCTCCCTGCACGTGGATTACCTTAAGCCGACTCCGCTAGGGGTGGAGCTCGAAGTGCGTGGCAAAGTGAAAGAACTGAAGGGGCGGAAGGTCATGATCGAAGAATGGATTCTTGCGGACGGCGTCATCACCGTGCGCGGGGAAGTGGTCGCGGTGCAGGTGCCTGAGCAAATGGTGGAGGAGCTGGTGAAGGGGAAAAAGGCTTAAAAATGTGATTGTCCTATGTGGCTACATATGTTATAATGAAGCTACATTCAGGAGCGATCTATGAACGAAATTAGAGTGGGAACACGTGAGTTAAGAAATAAATTCAGTGAATATTTGCGC
>DASTFG010000478.1:0-3373 GCA_035708785.1 Anaerolineales bacterium | reverse complement strand
TCGCTGCGCCGACCATCGAAGGCCACGACGCGGTCGAGCAGGCCGGGCGGCTGACGCGCTTCACCGCGCCGTTCAACCTGGGAGGTCTGCCCGCCTTATCCCTCCCGAGTGGGTTCACCAAGGAGGGTTTGCCGATCGGCTTGCAGATCGTGGGGCGCGCCTGGACGGACGCCAAAGTGCTCAATGTGGGTCATGCCTTCGAGCAGGCGACCGAGTGGCATAAGCAAAGACCTGTAATTTAAAGCCTGGCGCTCTGCGCGGGCCTGGTGTCCAGCAGTCTGAGCGTCTCACCGAAAATCAAATTCCCGACGTGATCGCTCTCCAGGAAGCTCAGGGGGAATCCCAGCTTGAAGTCGGCGAGACTGCTCAACTCATCGATCTGGGCATCGCTCAATCGAAAATCCAGGCAGCCCAGGTTATCCTGGATTTGCACAAGGGTGCGGCAGCCGAGGATGGGAATGATATTGCCCGGCTGCTGGCGAATCCAGTTGATGGTAACCTGCGCTGGCGAATGACCGGTTTCGCGCGCGACCTTCGCAACCGCCTCTCCTGCCTGCAGCTCTCGTTCCCCGACGGCTGATTCGCGGCGCGGCTCATCCGAGGGATGGCTGTATTTGCCCGTGAGCACACCGCTTTCCAATATCCCCCACGGCAGGATCGCGAGTCCGTGCTCACGGGCCATCGGGAGCTCGGCACGCTCCACCGATCGGTCAAGCAGAGAATAAGGGACCTGCAGCGCCACCGGACGAGTCCATCCAAAGTCCATCGCTTTTGCAATCGCATAGGACACAACCCAGGCAGGGGTATCGGAAAACGCAAAATAAAGAACCTTGCCGGAAGCAACGAGGTGGTGGACCGATTGCAGGACTTCCTCGACCGGCGTTCTGAAATCCCACATGTGCAGGTAGAGCAGGTCGATGTAATCCGTCTTCAATCGTTTCAGGCTGTTCTCTACCGCGCGCACCATGCTCTTGCGCGAGTTGCCGCCGAGATTCGGATCTGCGCCATGCCCCTTGCCAACACGCAGGGTATATTTGGTCGCAATGACAAAACGATCGCGTTCTCCGTTGATGAACTCACCGATGAACTTTTCGCTTGTCCCATTCGTGTAATTTCCCGCCGTATCGATGAAATTGCCGCCGGCCTCTGCGAACACCTCGAATATCTTTCTGCTCTCTTCTTTCGGCGCGCCCCAACCCCAGTCGTCGCCAAAGGTCATCGTGCCGAGGCACAGCTCGGAAACATGTAATCCGCTTTGACCCAGTCGTTTATATCTCATTTTGTTCTCCATTAGGTTTACCCCAAAGCAGCGGCAGCGACTCGATCTGCTCCCAACCTTTACCTTCCTTCACCCGCTCGGTACTTAAGTTGGTGAAATATGTATCGAGCACCGCGGCACGCTCCTGCGCGAGAGGTGGGCGGCAGTAGTCCTCTTCCTCCCATACAACCCAGCCATCTCCGCCCGGGTCGAGGCGGGCATTGTCCAGACTATATTGCAGCGCCGTCCCGAACGGCCGCATCTTGTGGATCTCGCCGCTGTCCAGTCGCCGCCGCAACTGGGGCAGCAGCTCTTTATGGTATTGGGCTTTCACAAGATAGTATGCCATGGTTCCTCCTAACTCTTTTCTACGGGTAATTGAAGTTCGGTCACGAACGAGTTTGAATCTTTAGCCAGGTAAGTCGGCGGCAGGTCGAATCCCAGTCCGTCCGCGGTGTAACGCAGATAGACCTCCCGGACCGGACCTGCCATATGATAGCCATTCGCTTCGATCCATTCCAGCAGGGCGTTATAGGCCTGATAGATGGTCGTGTAATCTCCGGTATGCACAACACAGGCTACAGTCTCGAGCTGCGGCAATGCAACGACGCGCATTTCGTCCCTGCCCGCGATTGCAAACTTAAGCGGGAGAATGACCTCCGCGTCGATATCTTTTTCGCGGTATTCCTGATCGTGATAAATGGTCATCGGAGGCTTGTCGGCGCGGGCATTGAATTGGGCAACGTAGGCTTCCGCCTCCTCGAACATGTACTGGATACGGTCATCATCGCCGGCGATCTCCCGGCGGGAAAGGACAAGCTGCGATTCAAGCCCACGCAGGATCACGTCATAGACCTGGCGCGCTTCTTTGCTGTTCATCTGGTGGATCCGCGCCTCCAGCCGCGCCAGCCTCGATTGCTCGATCTGCATCTGCTGTTCGATCTCAGCCTGCCGAAGTTTGAGCATGCCCAGCAGCTGCTCGGAAGATAGTTCCTCGTCGAGCATGTTCGCGATCTGCTCCAGGGAAAAACCCAGGTCGCGCAGCGCCAGGATGCGGTTCAGGCGGGGCAGCTGGTCCGCGGAGTAATAGCGATAATTGGTGAACGAGTCTGTGTGCGAGGGCTTGAGCAGCCCAAGCTGGTCGTAATGCCGCAGCATGCGCACCGACACGCGGCTCAGCCGTGAAAACTCACCGATCCGGAACATCTCATGACCTCACAGTTGCCGCCAATATACCCTCTGACACAGTGTCAGAGTCAAGGGAAAGAAAAGCGATTTATGCCCCCACTTTTCGGTACAGCGCCATTTCCCAGACGAAGAGTCTGCGGAGGACGATACGCTCGAATCCCTCCCGTTTGATCAGGGAATCCATCTCCGCGACCGGGTGCAGAAAGACGCGGAACGGGTCCCTCCGCAGCCGTTGAAAGAAGCTCGCGGCATTGAGAAAAACCCGCATGTACCAGGTTTCGCGCGGATATGTTAATGCCAGGGCCGCTCGACTCTGATGGGCTGCTGCTTTTAGCAGTCCGCGGAAGTCGGGATAGCAGCACACGACCCGGTCGAGTGTCACAATGTCCGCTTTTGGGAGGCCGGTAGCCACATCGATAAAATCGGCATGGATGAAGGTCACGCGCTCGCTGTGCCCGCGCCGCGCAGTTTCCACTTTGGCTTCCTTCAGATAGGCGGAAGACGCGTCCACATGCGTGGCTTCTTTTACTACATCCCTCAGCAGTTCATGATGGATGATGCCAATACCGCCGCCGACGTCCAGCAGACTGGCATTCCTTAATCCCAACGCGCGGATAGCCTCCAGAATCAACTGAGTTTGTCGGGGAGGTCCATTTCTGGAATAACTCCTGAGCTCCCTTCTGGCCTCAGCTTCACTGAACGCCCGATCAGTAATCTCACAGCAGTCGCATGGCATAGATAAGCCTCACAATAGATGATGTTATCATCTATCAAAAGAAGCTACTGCAACTGCGGGAGGATCTGTTCGTAGTAATCGAGCACACTGGGGTTGATCAGGGCATCTTTGTTCGTTACCGCGCGCCCGTTGATGATATTCGTGACGGCGCTCTCCACCTTCTTCATGTTCAGCGTGTAGGGGATGTCTGG
>DASTFG010000477.1:0-16395 GCA_035708785.1 Anaerolineales bacterium | reverse complement strand
CCGTGTACCCGGTGCGCGAGACGATCAGGTCAATATTACCAATTACTGCGGCACATAACTCGGTCCTTTTGAGCGCCATTACCTTTTTACGTGTTTTGTCGTCCACCCGCATCGAGAGCAAAACGTCGCGGGATCTGGGTCCCTGCAGCGCAATGTCAACCCGCATATCGTCCCCCGCCCGCGGGTCGCGCAGGTTCCGGATCTCGGCGTTGTAACCGTAGGTCCGTGCCCAGGGCCGGGCGTTGTCGATCCTGACCTTGCCATCCCGCACGGACTCGAACCAGGAGCGGTCCTTGTCGTCATTCGATGCGTTGACGACCACAAGGTACTTGTCCCAGGCGCGGCGGTAGACGAGGGTATCGTCGATCACGTCTGCGTCGGGTGTGAGGAAATGGCTGTACAGGCTCTCGCCCGGTTCCAGCCCACCCACGTCGTTGGCGCAAATCGTATCCAAGAACGATGTGGCCTCCGCGCCGCGCACCTCGTACACGCCCATGTGCGAGACATCGAACAGGCCCGCGGCCTGCCGCGTCGCAAGGTGCTCCTCGACGACCGACGTGTACCAGACCGGCATCTCCCAGCCCGCGAACGGGACCATCTTGGCGCCCATCGACTTGTGGGTGTCGTGCAGGCGCGTTTGTAACGGCCGCTCTGCGCGGCTGTCCGCTTCTACATCTTCCCATTGGAACGGCGGCAGCGGTTCTTTCCCCGCCTCGGAATTCATCCCGATGAAATAAGGTTTGTTCTCGCTGACAGCGGGCGGAGGACCCTCCGCCCCTACTTTTACTTTCACGCTTGGCTTCTTGACCTGCTCCACGATGAACGGGCCGGGCATGCGGCGCTCGCTGAAATCCTTTTCGCCGTCCAGCCTGAAGGAGGTGTAGCCGTCCGAGAGGTCGCGCAGCCAGGCGGCGACCAGGGCCGCCTTTTTGACGGGTACGAGCAGTTGGTACGAACGGTCATCGACGTTGACCAGGATCCCCTCTACAGTGCCACCTGCCCCCTTTAGGGGGTGAGGGGTCGCGATCGTCGTGGGCTGGCTAGGTCCCTTCTCCAGCGCCGAGAGGTCCGACGAGACGGCGTAATCCAGCGCCTGCCGGACACGCGCCCCGTTCAATTCGAAGACGGCGTATGTCGGATTGCCAATCCGACTTACCTTTATCTTATCGTCGATGTAATAGAAATGCGGGTACCCGTGCCGGGCCGGCTTGAAATCGATGCCAGCGGATTCCGCCAGCTTGCGCACGCGCAGCCTGGCGTCGTTCAGCACATGGAAATCCAGCTTGGCGCGGCGGGCGCGCCCCTTGCGGACAGTGTCCTCGCTGTGCGGGGCGCAGGCCAGCAGCACATCGGCGATGATGTCCGCGACGGCGCGGGTCTTCTTCTCGTCGAAGCCGCGCTGCGTGATCCAGGGCGTGCCGAGGCGAATGCCGGAAGGATCCAGGGAATTCTTGTCGCCGGGGATGGTATTGCGGTTGACTACAATCCCGACAAGATCGAGGATACGCGCGGCCTGGTCGCCGCTGAGCGAGGTCCCATCCTCGCCTGTCACCGTCGTGACGTCCACGTTGATCAGGTGGGTGTCCGTGCCGCCGAACGGGACGCGCAGCCCGCGCTGCTTGAACTGGTCCGCCATTGCCTTGGCATTCTTGATGGTCTGGGCCTGCAACTTCCTGAACTGCTTGGTCTGCGCCAGCTTGAAGGCGACGGCCAGCCCGGCGAAGACGTTGACGTGTGGCCCGCCCTGCTCACCCGGGAAGACCGCCCGGTCGATCTTCTTGGCGATCGCCGCGTCGGTCGCCAGCAGCACCGCGCCGCGCGGCCCGTCGAGACTCTTATGGGTAGTAGACATCACCACATGGGCGAGGCCGACCGGCGAGGGCACTACGCCCGCCGCGACCAGCCCGCCGATGTGAGAAATATCCGCCAGCAAGTATGCGCCGACCTCGTCTGCGATTTCCCGGAACTTCTTCCAGTCCGGAACCCAGGAATAGGAGGAATATCCTGCAATGATCAGTTTAGGCTTTGCTTCGAGGGCCAGCGCACGGATCTTGTCGTAGTCGAGCCTTTCGTTTTCATCCACCGTGTAATGCACCGCGTTGTAATACTTTCCGCTTCGGTTGACCGACGAGCCGTGCGAGAGGTGTCCGCCGTGCAGGAGGTTGAGTCCCATGACGGTATCGCCGATATTGAGCAGCGCCTGGTAGACGGCGTTATTGGCCGGCGCGCCCGACAGGGCCTGGACGTTCACATAGATCTGATCGGCTGTGTATCCGTTGGCGGCGAAGGCTTCCGCGGCGCGGCGGCGAGCCAGCGCCTCGACCGCGTCAGCGTATTCCACGCCCTTGTAGTAGCGCGGGTCACTATTACGGCGGTAATGTGCAAGCCGCGCCGGGTAATCGAGGATCTCTTCCTCCGTCATCCAGCGCGACTCCTCATCGGGGTAGCCTTCGGCATAGATATTTTGGAAGGCAGAGGCGAGCGTCTCGCGGACGGCCATCGGCGCGCTCGATTCGGAGGGGATCAGGATCAGCTTGCGGTACTGCCGCTCGGCCTCGAGCTGGGTCAGCTCGTAAACGTCATGGTCGAGCTTGGCGAGGTTCCCGCGGAATAAATAATCGGCCATTCTGTGCTCCAATTGAGGGTTATTTTGAATTGTCAGACAGTTGAATTGTAGAACGGGAAAGGGGAAGGGTCAAGTGAAGAATGACATGTTATTGGATCATTGCGAGGGCGAAGGCTGCTTTGAGGGTTCGATGGCCGCAGCAATGGCTGCGATGTGTATGTTGAGGCTGCAAAATCTACAGTGTAAGTGCAACGTACATGTCGAGTCTGCGATGTCCTGCGATGATGATGCGGGGTCTGCTGTCTGTGCGTCGGAGCGCCCTCGCAATGATGGCCGAATTATTACCTGGAATAGTGGACTGAGTCTTTAGAAACAACTTACAATTTGGTCGAATCGACAAGATTGTAAGGCGGAAAATCCCACACAATTTCCCCATAAGTTGTTCACAGCTTCATTACACCCATTCGCTAAGATAGGGGCAGGTTGGAGGCGCTCCAGCCAAACTTATAACGAATGGAGATTAACAAATGAAAAATAGAATATCGATCCTGATCGGTGGGTTGCTGGTCGCCTTGCTGGTCGTCGGGGTGCTCGGCGCAACGAACGCCTATGCACAGGGTCCGGCCAGCGCATCGCTGCATGGACGCGGTCCCGGCGGCGGGCGCGGCCCCGGCCCCGGCCTGGTAGGCTTGCAGGCCGCGGCAGAGGCGCTCGACATGACAACCGACGAGCTGATCACCGCCCTGCGAAATGGACAGACCCTCGAGGAGCTGGCCGAAGCGGCCGGCATCGATCTGCAGGATGTGCAGGACGCGATCCAGGCCGCGCACGAAGAGGAATTCCGGGCGCGCATCGAGCAGGCTGTGTCCGATGGGACGATGACCCAGGAGAAGGCGGACTGGCTGCTGGAAGGCCTGGAGAAGGGCTTCCTGGATGGCCCCGGCATGGGGTTTGGCTTCGGCCCGCATGGCTTTGGACCGAGACTCGATCAGACGCCGGATACCCAGGCGACACCAACCACGGAAGGATAATCCCTGTATATCGAGACTCTGCAAGTTTGAAATTCGCAGGAATATCATTGGCCGACTCACATCATGGAGTCGGCCAATCCGTTAAAAGCGTGACGAAATACCCCTCCCACAAAGCATGATTAAAATGCTCGGCGGCTTGGTTTGAGCAATCACAGAACCAGGATCAGCCACCATGTGTAAGCCAGCATGAAGAATGCAAACATTCCCAGGGACAAGCGGTCCCGCCCGCTGGCCTGCATGTAGCTTACACGCCAGTATTTCACTGTCCTTTTGAATTTTTCTTTTATACGTTTCATTTTCATATTACACGGTCTCTTTACTCAAATTAACGAAATTCCCGGATGAATTTAATGAAGACAAAGCAAGAACTCCAAAGCCATGCGGCTCCGGAGTTCTTCACATTTAAAACCCAAGTTCCTCTTTTACGATGATTATGGTGATCCGCCCCGGTGTGATTTCCTTATTGACCGTCAGCACCTTGCTGATATTGCTGTGAGATCCCATCGCCTCCATAAGGCGCGCATCTTCGCGCGGGTAAGTATATTCCTCGATCCGCCGCATACCCTCTTCGACATCCCGGACGATCTTTTGCGCGCCGACCACCCAGATCACCTTTTCGGCGCTCGCGGCGTAGGGAGCAAGCTGGCTGCCGGTATTGGATGCGATCAGGACGCGCCCGTCCTGTGTCACGGCATGGACACTGCCGATCACGTATTCCGGCGTTGCCCCAAGTTTCACCATCTCACGGTTCTGGGTTTTGGGATCCATCTTCTTCAGTTTGTCGCGGACCAGATCGTATTGTTCCGACCTTGCCAGCGCAGCTGGGATATCCAGTTGTTCAAGCGTCTGTGAGGAGGCGGTGAAGATCTCCGCGCCTTCAGGCAGGAGATCGAAGAGCATCTGTTCGGCCTCTTCCCCATTCTCGGCAATGAGTGTACGGATGCCGTGGGCCTCGAGCGCCTGAGCGACGCGCTCGATCTCCGCATCTGAAGCCAGTTCCGCAAACATCCAGTTCGGGGTCAGGGTACTGAATGTACTGGTTCTTTCCATGGAGAGAACCTCCTTTCATATCTTCCTTAATCATAGCCAATCATCGGCAGAAGGAAAGGGAGAGCAAGCCCCTTTTCTCATGCGGGATTCCCCCTATGTGAAAAGGATTCGCTTTTGCAGGATGTACAGACTTGTTGAATCGTTCCGCTGTTTTCAGTAAAATGTGTCCATATGACTCGGATCCAGGAAAGCCTCGAAATCCCTGCCGCACCGCGGGCCATCTGGAACTATGTGCAGGATTATCATCGGCGCCGCGAATGGGATGTGACCATGGCACGCTTCGAGCCCAGCGATACGGAGCAGGTAGGGAAGGATGCACGCGTCTTTGCCCGGACCTCGGGCCTGACCCCGATGGAGTATGAAAGCATATATGTTAGCTATGATCCGTTCAAGGTTTCCGCTGTGAAGATGACGCGCCCCATCAGGAACGTACCCTTTTCGAGCGCGGCAGGCTCCTGGCGATATAACGACCTGCATGACGGCAGGAGGGAGTTTACGATGACATTCGGATATGAGCCGGGGCCGGGCCCGCTCCATCGCTGGCTGGACAAGTTCTTGATCGAGCCCGCCATCCAGCGCGGCATCCGCGCCTCATTGCGAAACCTGCAGAAGCACTTTGCAGATGGGGCTTGAATGAACAAGATTGACCTCTCCAACAATCTGCGCATCGACTCGGACCGGATGCTGGCCGCGTTCAACGAGCTGGCCGAAATCGGAGCGACACATGATGGGGGTGTGAACCGGCCGACATTCAGCGAAGCGCACCTGGTCGCACGCCGGTGGTTCCGCGAACAGGTCGAGAAGGCGGGATTGGAATTTCGCACGGATGGCGCAGGGAATCATTCTGCATTTCTGGCCTGTGGCGAGCAGGGCGCACAAACGCTTCTCCTCGGCTCTCATCTCGATTCCGTCCCGAACGGCGGCTGCTTCGACGGGGCGCTCGGGGTAATGGCCGCCCTGGAAGTTTTGAGGGCGGTGCAGGACGCGGGGCTCAAGCTCAGGCTCAACCTGGAAGCGATCGATTTCACCGACGAGGAAGGCACCCTGGTGGGATTATTGGGGAGCGCGGCGCTGGCGGGCCATCTGCAGCAGGAGACTCTGCAAGCTCCGCGCGGAGGGCGCGAGACCCTTCTCGCAGGGATGCAGCGCGCCGGCCTCTCCGAGGAGAGCATGTTGCAAGCGGCTCGTCCAAAGGAATCCCTGGCGAGGTATCTTGAACTGCACATCGAGCAGGGGAAGCGGCTCGAACGCGCGGGAATGGACATTGGCATTGTCTCGGCGATTGTCGGCATCCGCTCGTACCGGCTGTCGTTCACCGGCCGCGCCGATCACGCCGGCACGACGGGCATGCAGGACCGGCTGGACGCCTCGCTCGGCGCGAGCGCGTTCACGCTTGCGGCCCGGGAAATCGTCATGGAGGACTTTCCGGATTGTGTGGTCAACGTCGGCAGCATGGTATTTGCCCCGGGTGCATTCAACATTGTCCCTGCACGGGTGGACCTGGCATTGGAATTCCGTTCCCCGGACGAGGCGGAATTCAACCGGCTGGATTTGGCTTTATTGGCATGCGCGCAGCGAGAAGCGAGACGATTTGGTTTGGAATTAAGAGTGGACGCTTTAGGCAAACATTCTCCGACGCGGATGAGCGAAAAGATACAGCAGGTCTTTGCCGAAGCCTGTGATGACCTTGGATTAAGTCATATTTCTCTTACATCCGGCGCAGGCCACGATGGACAATCCTTCGATGGGATATGTCCGGTCGGGATGATCTTCGTCCCCTCGGTAGATGGGACCAGTCACTCCCCGCGCGAGTTTACAAAGTGGGAAGATTGTGTGAACGGTGCGAATGTGCTGCTGCAGACTGCCCTGCGCCTGGCAGGCTAAACCGGTCAATCCAAAGGTGTCTTCATGAAAATCTTCGACTCGCGTTACAACGACATCCCCAAGATCGAGATCCACTGCCATCTGGAGGGGGCGATCCGTACGCAGACCATCCTGGATATTGCGCGAGAATATAACCTGCACTTACCCTCGTATGATGTCGATGAACTGGATAAACATGTCAAGGTCCTGGATCAAATGCGCGACCTGCACGCCGTGCTGGAAGCCTTTGCCATCTTTCAGAACAGCATCGCCTCGCCGGCAGTCGTCGAACGGATTGCCTGGGAACTGTTCGAGGACTCCGCCAGGCAGAATATCAAACTGTTCGAAGTACGCTTCTCGCCGGACTGGGCGTTTCACGGTCACAATCTGGACTGGGATGAGGCCCTGGAGGGAATCCTGCGCGCCAAGGAGCGGGCCGAACGCCAGTTCGACATGGCGATCGGCCTGATCGCCATCACCTCCCGCAGTATGGGGCCCGGGTCCTGTGCCAAAACCGTGGACTGGTCCATCCGCCACAGGGATCATATCCTCGGCATCGACCTGGCAGACAGCGAAAGGGATTTTCCGCTGCGCGAATTTCTGCCCCCGGTGAGGAAGGCAGAAGAAGCGGGATTGAAATTAACGATCCACACCGGGGAAGATACACCTGCTTCTTTTGTAAAGGAAACGATTGAGCTGGCCGGCCCCGACCGGATCGGGCATGGCATCCATATCATCGAAGATCCAACTGTTGTGGAGCTGGTCAGGGCGCGCGGGGTCACGCTGGAGGTCAACCCGTGGAGCAATTACCTGACCAACTCAGTCCCGGCCATCGAGGAGCATCCCCTCAAGAAGCTGTTCGACCTGGGCGTGAGGGTGACGATCAATTCAGATGATCCTGAGGTGCTCGAGACCAACCTGAACAACGAGTACCGCATCGCCCACGAGGTCCTGGGCATGAGCATGGAAGAGATCGCGATTTGCAATCGCTATGCCTATGAGGCTTCGTTCATCCCCGATGAAGCGAAGAAAAGGATCTGGGATCAGTATTTCCTGCAATGAAGATCACCAAATCTTTTACTCCCAAGAATCTGGCTGACTGGCGGCGCTGGCTGGAGAAGAATCATGACCGCGAGAAGGAAGTCTGGCTGGTGTATTACAAACCGGCCAGCGGCCGGACGAACATCGATTACGAGGGCTCGGTAGAAGAAGCCTTATGTTTTGGCTGGATCGACAGCATCGTCCAGAAGATCGACGAAGAGAAATACGCCCGCAAGTTCAACCCGCGGCGCATGGAAAGCAAGTGGTCTGAGACGAACAAACGCCGGGCCTTGAAAGTGATCCGGGAAGGCCGCATGACGGAAGCGGGCATGGTAAAAGTCACGTTCGATCTGAGCGAGGTGGATGCCCGCAAGCCGAAGCCAAAACGCGCGCCGGTCACGATGTCCGAAAAGATCGAGCAGGCTTTGAAATCTCGTCCTGATGTTTGGGGAGCGTTTAAGAAGGTGATCCCTTCTCTCCAACGGAATTACATTCTCTGGCTTTCGGACGCCAAAAAGCCGGAGACATTTGAGCGGCGGCTGCAAATCCTGATCGAAGAAGTCCTGGCGGGGAAGCCAACGTCCATGCATTAAAAAGCTTGATGAGCATTTAACTTGCTTCCTGTTTGTTAATCTCCTCCAGAGCCTGTTTGAAGACCTCATAGGGCTGTGCGCCTACGATCCCATAGCGGTCGTTGATCACGTAGGTCGGCACGCCTGAGACGCCGATCTGGTAGGCCCAGCGGACGAGCTCTTCCACATAGGCGGTGAACTTTCCACTTTCCACTTCAGTCTGCATCTCATCTGCATTCAGCCCCACTTCCTCTGCGGCCGCGCGCAGTACTTCCCACCGGCTGGGATCCTCTCCTTCCGCATAGACTTTATGAAAGAGCACTTTATGGAAATCGTTGCCCTTCCCATGTTCGCGCGCGTACTCGGTGGCTTCGTGCGCGAGGCGAGTGTTGTAAATGCGCTGGGTCGAGACGAACTTCATCCCGTAGCTTTCCGCGATCGCGCGCAATCGTTCTTCCGAGCCCTGGGCCCGGGCACGTTTGACGTACTCGGGCAGCTCCTTCCCTTCGGGCGGCGTGTCGAAATACAAATAGAACGGACGCCATTCGACTTCCACGTTATGTTCCTGCTTCAACCTCTCGACCACACCCTGGCCGACATAACACCACGGTCAGATGTAATCGGAGAAAATGGTCAGTTTGAAGTCCATAGGTCCTTTCAGCTAGATGCGTGGCGCAGGGCCAGGATCACGCCGTTCTGCGAGGGATCGTGCACGAGGAGGCCATCCTCGGTCTGGTTGGCAGGGATCCCGGCCTGTTCGACCCGTGCGACGACCTGGTCCAGGGACTGCTGGTCCGGCAGCTCGACTGTGAAGTGACGCAGCCCGGCTGCATCGGCTGGCGGCGGGGGCGCGCCCTCACCCTGCCAGGTATTGAGGCCGATGTGATGGTGATACCCGCCCGCGGAGACGAAGGCCATGCCAATCCTCTCTGCTATGCCCATGACATCGAAGCCGAGCACGCCGTGATAGAAGCCTACGGCTTCATCCACATTGCGCACGTGCAAATGAACATGGCCCATGCGCGTTTCGGGAGGAACGGGAAGATCCAATCGATCCTTGTCTGTGAGATGGCTGAGCAGCGCGTCCACATCCAGCGGCTCACGCCCATTGCTGGGCGTCCCGTTGGCGCGGCGCGCTTCGAACGTCCCGTTCGCCATGAACCACGTGCCGTCCTCCGGGGACTCGGTATACAGCTCGATGCCGTTGCCTTCCGGATCATCGAGGTATGTGCTCTTTGTCATGATGTGGTCGGTGGGGTAGTTCGGATATTTTAGAGCGAGCAAACGCGCGATGGCGCGTGCCAGCTCGCGGCGATCCGGGAACAGGACCGCGAAGTGATAGAGGCCCGTCACGCGGCGATATCTCTTGACGTTAGGCTGTTCCACCAGTCGCAGCAGGTCCTCGCCTCCGGTCGTCAGATCCCCGAAGGGGGCGCCTAACCCTGCCCGGTTGTCCTCCTGCCAGTGCAGTTGGAAACCGAGCGCCTGCCGGTAGAATCCGATCTGGTTCTCCAGGTTTGCCACCGTCAATGCAACCGGCCCGATCAGGGTCTTCGGGTGGATGGAAAATTCTGTCTCTGCTCCCGCGTTCGATGAAGTACTCATCAGCTCACTCCTCATTTTTGTCCGGTTATGTCCTCGGGAAGGAAACGCACAGCAGAAAGCAGATCATTACATAACCAGCGCGCGCACGAGCACATATAGAAGCAGGATCACGACCATTGTACCTGCCCACTTCAACTGGTTCCGATACTTTAAAATCCTGCGCATGAGCTTGCCGTTATTCTTGTGCGGGTAGGGCTTATCCACGGGCACCGGCACGTTAAGGAACGCGCACAAGGGCTCCCAACCCTGCCTGGCCTCAAAGACCAGCAGACGTTCCGCTGGCACCACGCGCTTGACCTCCTCGATGTGGCGGTTGAAGACCTCGACCGCGTGGGCTTTGTCTGCCAGCCTGTTATGAAAGATGCCCTGCCAGATGACTTTTTCCAGCGCGTTCAAGAACTGGTGCAGCGGTGGAATAATCTGTGTATGTCGTCTGAAACCCCTGCCGAGCTGGTAAAACGTTTTCGTAATACTCACATACCAGCTCTCGGGGTCCCGAACGGTGAGGATGACTTTCGCGTCCGGGTAGACAGACATCAGATCCCTGTAATAAGCGGCTACGGGCCAATCGGTTGAAGATTGATACCCCTTGAATACACGTTCCCAATCTGGTTTGCTGCCGTTCATGATCTCTGCCCAGTACTTCAAATGGCCGGGATGCTTGATCACTTCGAACATGTGATAGCATTTGCCGAACCCCAATTCCTCCAATGCAAACTTCAGTGATCGCGTGCCTGTCCGTCCAAAACCTGCTCCGATCACTTTCAATGCCATAGATCCTCCTGATAAAGAGTAGATTATCGTCCACAGCCTCCGGTCACGTGCGCTCGGCGGCGACCTGTGCTCGTACCCCCGGCATAACCTCCTCGGCGAACTTTGACAATTGGCCTTCACCTTCGGCCCAGAGGATGAAGGTGTCGAAGCCATACGTAACCGCGAGGTCTGTCAGCTCGTCGACCCACTGGTCCACGGGGCCGTGCAGGATGCCGCTGGAAGCGCCGTCTGTGATCGTCCCGTTGACGTTCAGGATCCGGCGGATACTCGCCGGGTCTCGACCGGCCTCTGCGGCGGCATCGTCGAGCCGGGCAGCCATGTCGCCGATCTTCTGCAGATCCCCGCGAAAGGACGGCACCCAGCCATCCGCCGCACGCCCTGCCAGCCGGAGAGCACGCCGACCGGTCACCCCGAGCCAGATCCCGATGGGGTGCGCAGGGACAGGTCCGGAATGCGCCCCGCGCAGGTGGTAATGTTTGCCCTCGAAGCGCAGGTTGCGGTCGCCGCTCCAGACCATCCGGATCACCTCCATTGCCTCGGCCAGTGCTGCGAGCGCCTCCCCGGGACTGCGGCGTGCGCCTCCATAAGCATGGATGGCATCCCAGAACCCGCCTGCGCCGAGTCCCAGTTCGAACCGGCCGCCGCTGAGCAAGTCGATGGTCGCGGCGGTTTTGGCCATGACGGCCGGCGGCCGCAGCGGCAGGTTTGCCACATCGGGGAAGAGCACAATCTGCGAGGTGCTGGCGGCGAGCATGCTCAGTAACGCCCAGGTGTCGACGAATCGCCGCTGGTAGGGATGATCCTGGACCGCGATATAGTCCAGCCCAAGCCGTTCCACCTCCCGGCCGATCGACAGCAAAGGAGACTCCGCGTTCGGAATGAGGAAGTATCCGGACTTTATGGCGCGGCCGTAGTCGGGCATTGCGATCCTCCTTGCCTGCTGATTTTGTTTCTCATTCTGGCTGGATAGTTTGCGCCCTTCAAATATAGCATATTTACGCGCGCCAGCCGGTCAGCCCGGAGCTCTCTTCCTTAAAATACTTAAACGATGTAACCCGCATTTCAGTGCGGGAGGAACCGGGGAGCTTTCGAAGAACAGGTTGCCTGTGAGGGCAACCTGTTCACTGGATTCACGGACTGCGCTGTTTCGACGGAGTGGTCAATACGACGGCATTTTTCGAGGGATCGTGCACGAGAAACCCCTCTTCGGTTTCGTTTGCCGGAATTCCTGCTTTCTCGACCCGCGCGATGACTTCGGCCAGTGCGTTCTGATCTGGTAGCTCGACCGTGAAGTGCTGCAGCCCCAACGCGTCCGCGGGCGGGGGCGGCGCGCCCTCTCCCTGCCAGGTGTTCAGCCCAATATGGTGGTGATACCCGCCCGCCGAGACAAATGCCGCCCGGAAGGCCTTGGCCACGCCCATCACATCGAAACCGATGACGCCGTGGTAGAAATCCACGGCTTCGTCGATGTCATGAACATGTAGATGGATGTGCCCCAGGCGCGTCTCCCGGGGAATGGGCAGGTCGATCCGGTCAGCTTCTTTGAGGTGGCTCAGTAAGGCGTCCACGTCCAGGGGCTCGCGGCCGTCGCTCCAGGTGCCATCTGCACGGCGCGTCTCGAAGACGCCGTTTTTCATCGTCCATGTCCCATCTTCAGGCGACTCGGTGTATAGCTCGATGCCGTTGCCTTCCAGGTCGTCGAGATAGGTTGTTTTCGTCATGATATGATCGGTGGGATAGTTCGGGTACTTCAGGACGATCAATCGTGCCAGTGCACGCGCCAGCTCGCGGCGGTCCGGGAAAAGCACGGCGAAGTGATAGAGTCCGGTCACACCGCGATAGCGCTTGAAGCCTGGTTGTTCCACCAGTCGCAGCAGATCTCTACCGCCTGTCGTCAGATCCCCGAGGGGGGCACCCAGCCCTGCCTTGTTCCCATCCTGCCAGTGGAGCTGAAAGCCAAGCGCCTGCTGATAGAATGCGATCTGGTTCCCGAGATTCGCAACGTTGAGCGAAACATATCCGATTTGGGTCCCGGGGTGTATGGAAAATTCTGTCTTATCTGCCGTTTGTGTTTGATTCATTTCTCTTCCTAACAGCTCGTTTTATGATCATTGTCTATCCTGGATAGACGACATCGACATTGATTTACTTTCTGATTCTCAGCTCAGGATTTTGATCGTGCTCGCCCAATTCGTTCCGAGAGTGTTCTGGGTGACGATATGCAGGAACTGCATCCCTTCGATCTGGCGGGCGCGGCGCAAGGGACCTGCATCAATCGGGCGTATGCCGCCATCTGTCACGAGCTGCGCAACCTTGTCCTTTGCATCCGCGTCATCCCCGGCGATGAAGACGTCGAGCGGCTGGCCGGCCACCTGTCCCGCGAGGAGGGTGGTCGCATAGGTTGTATTGAACGCCTTGACCACCTTCGCGCCGGAAGCAATCACCCTCGCCAGGTCTTCCGCGGAGGATGAATCGGGCGCGGTGGCGAGCCCATCAAAGGTCGAATTCAGCGGGTTGGCAATATCCACGACGACTTTGCCTGCCAGTTTCGAACCGAGCTGCTTGGCGAGCTCGATATTTGTGCCGTACCAGACAGCCAGCACGACCACATCACCGAGTTTGACATCGCCCAGGCTTGCGGTAGAGACCTTCGCACCGCTCTTCGCCAAGGCCTTTACCTCGGCGGCGGTCTTTTCCGCGGTTTCTGGACTGGCATCCACAAACGTGACCGAATGTCCGCCCGCTGCCAAACGGGTTCCAATCCCGCGCCCCATATTTCCTGCTCCGATAATTGTTACGTTCATCTTGACTCTCCTTGATTTGTCTGATATTATACGAGTGTTGCCTAAGCAACAGATGTTGTTAATTTACCATGTCTTCCCCAGAAGTCAACCATCAGATCCTCTGTTTTGTTGCTTAAGCAACACGGGAGCAAAAATGTTGCCGAATGAATCAAATCTCGATCCCCGCGTCAGACGGACCCGCAGCCTGATTTTGCAGTCCTTCGAAGAGCTTCTCGCCGAGAAGAGCTTCGTTTCGATTTCCGTGCAGGATGTGACCGATAAGGCGCAGATCAACCGGGCCACCTTTTATAAGCATTTCGAAGATAAATATGAGCTGCTGGATTATTCGATCAGCCAGATGTTCCGGGCGGAGATCGAAAAGCGTACACTGGACGCTTGCCATTACACCCTGGATAACTTGCGCAGCCTGATCGTCGCGGTCTGCGAGTTCCTCGTTCGTCTTCACAGCGACTGTGCCCAGCCCCACCAGCAGTTCGAATCTCTGGTGGAGACGCAGATCAAAGCACAAATCTATGATTTGCTGACGGTCTGGCTGAGACAGACGAAGACACGCATCTCTACCGAAATCCCTGCCACGGTTGCTACATGGGCCATTTATGGCCTGGCCTCTTACTGGAGCCACAGCACACCTGCCCGGGCGGGCGCCGCCAGGGAGAAACGACCGGCCTTAAGTAAATTCGTGGATGAAGCTTTACCCCTCATCGCCGTTAATCTTGAACAGTTTGCCGGGTCCAAGTAACACGTGTTACTCCGCCGTTTATAATAGGCTGGTGCGCGCCCGGTTTCCTGTCACGGTCCATTTGCTGTTCTTTCGAGAGAATCAAGTCTTGCTGCTGCGGCGGTTCAACACCGGCTACCGGGACGGTGAATACAGCGTCCCGGCCGGGCACTTGGACGGAAATGAGACGGTCATCGCTGCGGCCGCGCGTGAAGCGGGAGAGGAGATCGGTGTCCGGCTCGAGGCGGATGAGATCGTTTTCTCCAGTGTGATGCACCGCAACGAAGACGACGAACGGGTCGATTTCTTCGTGCATGTCCGGGGATGGC
Source organism: Anaerolineales bacterium (assembly GCA_035708785.1). Classification (GTDB taxonomy): domain Bacteria; phylum Chloroflexota; class Anaerolineae; order Anaerolineales; family Villigracilaceae; genus Defluviilinea. The sequence goes on along the minus strand of DASTFG010000477.1, from coordinate 2,042 downwards.
ACGGCGAGCCCGTCAATGCGGAGCCTGATAAGTGTGATGAGCTATGCTGGAAGAATGTCAATGACTTGCCTGTGAATACCATTCCTTATGTGAGGCGAGCGATAAACAATCACTTGAACCAGATCAGGTTCGATGAGCATGGCTGGTGAGGTTTCCCATGGGTTATCTGCTTCTTGAAGGCGGCGCGGAGTTTGGCGGCATGATGCGCGAACCGGACCTGAGAGCGATCGAGCTGGCCGGCGGATTCGACGCCCCGGTCCGCATCATCCCCACCGCGGCCGCGCCGGATAACAACCACCAGCGCGCTGGGGACAATGGGACACGCTGGTTTCACGGCCTGGGGGCAACCGATGTGGCCTCGGTCCCCTTAATTGATCAGCCAAGCGCGAACGACGAAACGATCGCGGCCTCGCTGCGGAATGCAAAATTGATCTACATGCTTGGGGGATTTACCGGCTATCTGGCCCAGACGCTGGCAGGGAGCGCTGCCTGGGATGCGGTGCTGGAAGCCTATCGGGCCGGCGCGGTCATCGCGGGCTCGAGCGCCGGCGCGATGGTGATGTGTGAGTTTTACTACGATCACAACCAGGCACGGGTCGTGAATGGGCTGAATCTCGTTCCAAATTCAGTTGTGTTGCCCCACCACAATACATTTGGGAAGAGCTGGGCCGGGCGGCTGCTCGAGATCTCCCAGCTCACCCTGATCGGCATCGATGAGCAAACGGGCATGATCGACGACGGCCGCGGCAAAGCATGGTCGGTGCTGGGACGGGGATCGGTCACGCTGTATCGAAACGGTCAGGAGCAAGTGCACCCTTCCGGAAACTCTTTTTCACTTTGATCCTATCAGAGATCAAATGCTTCGGCTGTATGGCGCCTTCGGCGCCATTCCGCTCCCCCTTTGGGGACTTCGCAGGATGAGGTGAATTTTTGCCCTTCTCATCTCCTTCCAACTCTGGTAAATTCCTTCCTATGTTCGACCTTGCCAGCGCCCGTTTTGCCTTCCTGGACGTCGAGACAACGGGACTTTCCCCGTGGTTCGGAGACCGGATCTGTGAAGTGGGGATCGTCCTTACGGAGGGGAAACGCATCAAGCAGCAGGTCCAGATGCTTGTCAATCCCGAGCGTCCGCTCTCGCTGGCAGCCGCGAGCACCAGTGACCTGACGGACGAGGAGCTTGTGGAAGCGCCGACCTTCGCCGAGGTGGCTGACGAGATCGCGGAGTGGCTGCGAGGCGCTGTGGTCGTTTGCCATAACGCCCAGTTCGATGTGCAGTTCCTGGACAGCGAATTCCGCCGCCTGGGACGCGAGATCCAATTGCCGAATCTTATCGATTCACTATTGCTGGCCCGGCAATACTTTGAGCTGCCCTCCTATAGTCTGTACTCTATTGCCGAAGCTTTCAACATCCCGATGACAAACGTCCATCGCGCCCTGGAGGATGCACACATCGCCCGCAGCATCTTCTTCAGCATGATGGAGGGAATGAAAGAATTCAACAAGCCCCTGGATGAGTTTATCGGGATTTATAACTCACCCGTCTGGCCCAATGAGGGGATTCAACTGCCTACAGAACTGGGGGAAGCGATCTACAGCAATAAGCGCATGTTCATTCATTATGTCAACGGCGAGGGGGTAGAGACCCAGCGCTGGATTACGCCCAAACAGGTGATGGGTCTAGCGGATTACATTTATCTGAAGGCGCATTGTCACCTGCGGAATGCAGAAAGGAACTTCCGGCTAGACCGGATCATCGAGGTGCGCGTAGAAGTGTGAATCTAAATTTATTTGTGCTGCCTGTCACCGTTTTAGTTGTCAAAGGTATCGTGTATATTATTGCAAGGCGGGGGTTTTGGAATTTGTTTTGTCGTTGGAACGAGTGCAAAGCTAAATGAACACGGTCTCTGCCCAATTCGATGAACCCCGCCTGGTGCAGCGCGAGGAATGGATCGCTTCCTATCATTTGTCCCGCCTATGCTTTGGATTTCCTCAAACTGTCAGCGACGAAAGAATACTCGCCAGCTATGTTCGCCCGCGGCGGG